>DATLOH010000061.1:0-9437 GCA_035536375.1 Acidimicrobiales bacterium | reverse complement strand
GTAGGTGCCGACGAACAGAGGATCGCCGCGGTTCTTATCCATGACACTGATGCCGCACACCCCGTTGAGGCAGTTGAGGAATCCGCCGGATTGCTGATAGGAGGTGACGGTCGGGCAGCCCGACGCGACGGCGGTGTCGAGGACGACGAGCCCGTTGGAGCCGTCGGGGACGGTCACGGGGCAACCTTCGACCACGACGGTCACTCCGTCGGCATGCGCAGGCGCAACGGAGAACGGGGCAAGCGCGGCAAGTACGGCCGCGCCGAGGATGAACAGGCGCTTCAACAGAACTCCTTGTAAGTGGTGGAACAACGGAAGATCGAGGAACAGCGGCGGTGCGTTCGGCTCGTCAATAGGGCGCCTCCCTTTCGCTCGAAGGGCGTCTCGCCGGCGTAGGGGCGGGTATCGGGCTCGTACGGGCGACCTAGGCCACTCGCACACACCGTTGCGGCACAGCGCCGGACTCTCACCGGCTTCCCCGTGTCCCCACGTCGTGTTTGGTTGTTGGTGATCGGTTTATCACAGGCCCTCAGAGCGCCGGGAACCCACCCATTACCTTTGCGGGGTGACCCTTGCTCCGGCGGCCCCGCGCCGGCCCGACATGCCGTACGTGCCTGCACCGCCGGCTTCCAAGTACGCGCCGCCCCGCGGGCACGTCGACAGGGACCCGTCGCTTTCGTGGCTCCGGCGAATGCGGCCCATCCTGCGCTCGCACGCGTGGCTTGTCGGTAGCGGCCTGCTCTGCGCAGCAGCGACCTTGGCGCTCCAAATCGCGATCCCCCGCATCACGATGGACGCGATCGACAAGGCATTGATCGCGCGTACACACGTGCTCACGCCGTATGTGTGGGCGATCGCCGGGCTCGCAGTCGCCCGGTTCGGTCTCGGCTTCGTTTACCGGCTGAACCTGCAGCGAACGGCGCTCGCCATCGAGTACGACCTCCGGAACGAGGTCTTCTCGCAATTCGGCCGGCTGTCGTTCTCCTACTTCGATCGTGTGCAAACGGGGCAGCTCATCTCCCGGGCGAACTCCGACATTCGTTCCGTGCAGATGTTCCTCGCCTTCGCGCCGACCGTGGCGATCACAATGGTCAGCTTCGTGGCCGCGCTCGCGCTGATGCTGTCGATTCACGTGACGCTCGCGCTCGTGGCGGTTGCGACAATTCCGCTCGTCTACGTCACCGGGGCGCGCATGCGCTCGATCATGTTCCCGGCGAGTTGGATCGTGAGTTCGCGCATGGCCGACGTGTCGACGATCGTCGAGGAGAACATCACCGGCACACGCGTTGTCAAGAGCTTCGCTGCCGAGGAGCATCAGCTGCGGCTGTTGGCGCGCGCCGCCGAGCGGCTGCGATGGGGCAACGGGCTGGTCGTCAACATGCGGGCGAAGTACGCCCCGCTGATGCAGAACCTGCCGCGCATCGGCTCGGTCCTCGTGCTCGTCTACGGCGGGTGGCTTGTCATCGAGGGTGACGTCACGGTTGGCGCGCTCGTCGCCTTCAACAGCTACGTGATGATGCTGCAGGCCCCGTTCATGATGCTCGGGTTCATCATGACGATGGGCCAACGGGCGGCAGCATCAGCAGGACGCATCTTCGAGATCATCGATGCGCCGACAGACATCGAGGAACGTCCCGGTGCCGTCGATCTCGTAGAACCACAGGGCGACCTCGCATTCGAAGACGTTCGATTCGCCTACGGGTCGGGCCCCGAGATCCTGCGCGGCTTCGATCTTCATCTCGCCCCAGGGGAAACGGTGGCCCTCGTGGGACGTACGGGCACGGGCAAGTCGACCGTCGCCCGGCTCGTGCCGCGGTTCTACGACGTCTCCAGCGGAACTGTTCGCGTCGACGGCCACGACGTGCGCGACCTGACGCTCGCCAGTTTGCGCCACCACGTCGGACTCGTGCTCGACGAGCCATTCCTGTTCTCGGAGTCCGTGCGCGACAACATCGCCTACAGCCGTCCCGACGCCAGCGCCGCCGAGGTCGAGGACGCGGCGCGTGCTGCGGGGGCGCACGAGTTCATCTCCGAGTTGGCGGACGGCTACGCGACGGTGATCGGCGAGCGCGGTTACACGCTGTCCGGCGGTCAGCGCCAGCGCATTGCGATCGCCCGCACGCTGCTCACCAACCCGCGCATCCTCGTGCTCGATGATGCGACCAGCGCGGTGGACGTACAGGTCGAGTCCGAGATCCACGACGCACTGCGGACGTTGATGCAGGGCCGGACGACGCTGGTCATCGCCCACCGCTTGTCGACGATCAGCCTCGCCGACCGCGTCGTGCTCCTCGTCGACGGCCGCATCCTCGCCTCGGGCACGCACAACGAGTTGCTGGCCACGGTGCCTCAGTACGGCCAGGTGCTCGCGAGCGCGGAAGAGGAATACGTCCGGGCGCACCGCAAGGAGGTCGAGGTCTGATGGCCTGGGGCGGAGGTGGATTCGGCGGCGGTCCCATGGGCGGCCCGCCCGGGCCTACAGGTCTGCCGTTTGGCGGCATCCCGCCGGAGATGCAGAGCGGCGTCGAGCGCCTGCTGGCCGACGAGCCCGATCACGGCCTTCCGGAGGTGGACTTCTCGCACGTCCCACCCGAGACCAAGCCCTTCACGCTCGGGCACTTCCTGCGGCCGCACGCACCGGCGCTCGCACTCGGCATCGCCCTCGTCGTCGTCGAGACACTGGCGGCTCAAGCGGGTCCGTGGCTCACCGGTCGCGCCATCGACCGCGGGGTGCTGCGCGGCGACTTCGGGGTCGTTTTGAGCATCGGGCTCATTTATCTCGCGGCAGTCGCGCTGCACACGGTCGTGCTGCGCGTACGCACGACGCAGACCGGGTTGCTCGGGCAGAAACTGATGTACCAACTCCGGCTGCGAGTGTTCGCGCACATCCAGCGTCTGTCGCTCGACTACTTCACCGACGAGCGCGCAGGCCGGATCATGACGCGGATGACCAGCGATATCGAGGCGCTGTCGGAGCTACTGCAGGACGGCATCATCAACCTCGCCGTCCAGGCGCTCACGCTCGTCATCGTCGTCAGCGTGCTGTTCACCATCGACGCAGAACTCGCCATCGTCGTGCTCGTCGCTGTCGTGCCGATCATGACGCTGATGACGCTTTGGTTTCGGTCTTCGTCCACGAAGGGCTACGCCGCGGTCCGCGAGCGCATTGCGGACGTGATGGCCGACCTTCAGGAGAACCTCGCCGGCATCCGCGTCGTCACCGCCTACAACCGCCAGCCGGTCAACACGGCACGACACCGAGACGCAGTGGGCCGTCACCGCGACGCCAACGTGCGCACGGCGCGTATCTCCGCCGTCTATGGCCCCGGCGCCGAGACCGTCGGCGCCCTCGGAACCGCGCTCATACTTCTCGTCGGGGGACGGCTCGTGCTGAGCGACGACCTCAGCGTGGGAGAGCTGACCGCCTTCGTCCTTTATCTCGCGACGTTCTTTGCGCCGATCCAGCAGCTCGTGCAGCTGTACACGACGTATCAGTCCGGACAGGCGGCGATCGTGAAGTTGCGGGATCTTCTCGGTACTGCGCCAAGCGTTGTCGAGGCTCCCGACGCATACGAACTGCCTGAGATCCACGGTGCGATCACGCTCGAGCACGTCTCGTTCGAGTACGAACATGGTCGGCCAGTGCTTCGCGACGTCGACCTCGCGCTCGTACCTGGAGAGACCCTCGCCGTCGTCGGATCGACGGGCGCCGGCAAGTCGACCGTGGCGAAGCTGATCACCCGCTTCTACGACCCGACCGCGGGCAGGGTGCTCGTCGATGGCCACGACATTCGTGGCGTCACGTTGCGGTCGCTGCGCCGCCAGCTCGGAGTGGTCCCGCAGGAACCCTTCCTGTTCCACGGCACCATCCGCGACAACGTGGCCTTCGCCCGCCCCGAGGCGACCGACGAGGACGTGCTCGAGGCCTGCGCACAGGTCGGCCTCGACGACCTCGTCCGTCGGTTGCCCGAGGGGCTGGATGCGCCCGTGTTCGAGCGGGGCTCGTCACTGTCATCCGGGGAAAGACAGCTGCTTGCGCTGGCGCGGGCGATGCTGGCGCGTCCCCGCGTGCTCGTGCTCGACGAGGCGACGTCGAGCCTCGATCTGCGCTCGGAGACGATCATCGACCGCGCGCTCGACGCGGTCCTCGAAGGCCGCACGGCGATCATCATCGCCCACCGCCTCTCGACGGCCCGCCGGGCGGACCGGATCGCGGTGGTGGACTCCGGGCGGATCGTCGAGCTGGGCTCCCACGGCGAACTCGTGGCCGAGGGCGGCACGTACGCGGCGATGTGGGCGACGTGGGAGTCCCACCTCCAGGACCCGCACGCCACCCACGCCTGACCAAACCTCGGGCAGTAGTCTGCGAGCGTGCTTCCCGAAGAGCGCCGAGAAAGGCGCGAGCTCGTCGCCCAGCGTGTGTTCGTCGGCCACGCGCGCTGTTTCGTCGTTGTGAACGCATTCCTCGTCGGCATCTGGGTCCTGGCCGGCGCCGGGTACTTCTGGCCGGCGTGGGTGATCCTCAGCTGGGGCGTGGCGATCGTGCTCCACGGGCTTGCGACATTCGCACGGCCGCGTCGATCCTGACCTGGGTTCTCACATGAGCGACGTCGCGCTGCCCGAGGGCACCGTCACGTTCCTCTTCAGCGACATCGAAGGTTCCACTCACCTCGTGCAGGCGCACGGCGACCGATGGCCGGATCTGCTCGCCACACATTTCGATCTGCTCTGCCGCGCGCTCTTGCGCCACGGAGGTCATCAGATCGGAACGCGTGGCGACGCGGTGTTCGTCGCGTTCGCGGACGCCGCAAGCGCGTTGGCCGGCGCCCTCGATGCACAGACGGCAGTCGTCGCCCATCCGTGGCCCACTCCGCCGATCAAGGTCCGCATCGGCATCCACACCGGCGAAGCCGTCGTGCGCAACGGCGACTACGTCGGCTTGGCCGTGCACGAGGCGGCGCGCATCTGTGCCGCGGGACACGGCGGGCAGGTCCTGTGCTCGGCGGCCACGCTCGCGTACGCCACCGGCCCCCCGCCCGGCACCGCCACGATCGACCTCGGTGCGCACCGTTTGAAAGATCTGCCCGAGCCGACCCGACTGCATCAGCTCACCCGCCCAGGGCTGCCCTCTGTCTTCGCGGGCGTGCGCGCCGACGCAGTGCCCGGCAACCTGCCAAAGCCGATCACGAGCTTCGTCGGCCGCGACGGCGAGCGCGCCGATGCCGCCGGCCGGCTGCGGTCTGGTGCGCGGCTCCTCACCCTGACGGGCAGCGGCGGTAGTGGCAAGACACGGCTGGCGCTGCAAGTGGCCGCGGACGTCGTCGATGGCTACACACACGGCGCGTGGCTCGTCGAGCTCGCAGGTGTTACCGACCCGGAGGCCGTTCCGGCGACCGTGGCCGCAACGCTCGAGCTGCGCGACGAGCACGGCAACGCCGACATCGACACAATCGCTTCCGCAGTCGCCGACCGGCGGCTGCTGGTGGTGCTCGACAACTGCGAGCACGTGCTCGACGCCGCCGCTGCCCTCGTCGCCGAGCTGCTCGGACGATGCCGCGACCTGTGCGTGCTGGCGACCAGCCAAGAAGCGCTCGGCATGCCGGGCGAGACCGTGCTTGCGGTCGGCTCGCTGCCAGACGCCGAGGCCGTCCGGCTCTTCGCGGAGCGAGCCGCCGAACGACGACCGGGGTTTGTCCTGGACCACACGAATACATCGGCGGTTACGGCGATCTGCCGACGACTCGACGGCATCCCGCTCGCCATCGAGCTCGCCGCTGGCCGAGTCGTTGCGCTGAGTGTCGAGGAGATCGCCGACCTGCTGCACGACCAGTTCCGCCTGCTCACCGGAGGCAGTCGGGCGGCGATGCCCCGCCAGCAGACCCTCCGAGCCGCGGTCGATTGGAGCTATGCGCTGTTGCGTGAGGACGAGCAGATCCTCCTCGCGCGCCTTGCGACATTCAGCGGCGGATGGAACCTGGAGGCGGCTATGGCCGTCGCCGGTTTCGACCCGATCTTCTCCATCGACGTTGTCGACGGACTCGCCCGCCTCGTGGCCCGCTCGTTGGTGATCGTCGAGGAACAGGACGGCGCCTCTCGTTACCGCATGCTCGCAACCATTCGGCAGTACGCGCTCGAGCGCCTCAACGATCGCGGTGAGGTGGCCACGGCTCGTGACCATCACGCCGCGCACTTCCGCTCTTTGGCGCTGGCCGCGGAGCCGGAGCTCACAGGGCCCGAGCAAGCCGAGTGGTTGGCGCGGCTCGCAGCCGACGACGCCAATCTGCGCGCCGCGCTCGACTGGCTCGGTCCCGCTGGCTTGGAGGTTGCGGTTGCGCTCTGGCGGTACTGGCTCGTTCGCGGTGACTGGTCCGGCGGCCGTTCGTGGCTCGAGCGCGGGCTCGAGGAAGCCAACCTCGACAGCCCCGATCCGATCGTGGCGCGGGCGCTCGACGGTGCCGGCGCGCTCGCCATCGAGCAGGGTGACCATGAGGGCGCCGAGCCGCTGCTTGCGTACTCGCTACTCCAGTGGCGAGCAGTCGACGAGCCGGGTGGCACCGCGCGGGTCCTGAACCACTTGGGCACGCTCGCTCGCAACCGCTTCGCATATGACGAAGCTCGCGCACGTCTGCGCGAGGCACTCGACCACGCCGACCGCGCCGGGGACCCGCGGCTGCGGACGATCTCGCTGCGCAACCTCGGGCTGCTCGCCGCGCAGCAGAAAGATCATGAGAACGCGCGTGCGCTCTACGACGAGGCATTGCCGATGGCGCGCGCGCAGGGCGACAAGCGCCTCGTGGCGACGCTCACCCACGCTCTGTCGCGGGTGGCGTTCGAGGACGGCGACCGGGTGACCGCCGCACAACTCGCCGACGAGGGCGTCTCGCTGGCCCGAGAGCTCGGCGACCGCCAGATGGTGGCTGAGCACCTCACCGTGCTCGCCGGGATCGCGGCGGCAGACGGCGACGGCGCGGCTGCGTCCGCCCATCTCGGCGAGGCGCTGGCGTTGTGGAGCGCACTCGGTGCGGCGCACGCCGTCGCCTGGCTCCACACGACCCTGGGCGAAATGGCGCTGACCGCCGGCGACGCCGACGCCGCCTGTGGCCACCTCAACCAGGCGGTTGCGGCGTGGCGCGAATTCGGCGACGACGCTGCGCTCGCGCGGATCCTCAACCTTGCTGGCTGGGCGGCTCTCGAGGCCGGCGCTTATGAGATCGCCGAGCAGACGCTCGACGAGGCCGTTGCGCTGGCGCGCTTCAACGAAGACGCGGCCCAGCTATCTGCGGCGCTTCACAGTCGCGGCGAGCTCGCTCGACGCGCCGGCGACCGCGAGGCGGCCGGGTCACTTCTCAACGAGAGCTTGGGGTCGGCGCGCACGGCCGGGTGGCGCAATCTGTTGTGGTGGCCGACATGGAGCCTCGCCGCCCTCGCCCGCGACGAAGGCCGGCTCGACGACGCCGCCGACCTGCTCGCCCAGGCCGAAGCCGTGTGCCCGAAGCTCGGCCGCGCGCCCCGGCTCGCCGACTGCAAGGAGGAGGCGGCCGAGCTCGCCCGCGCCAGGGGCGACGAGGCCACCGCCGCCCTGCTGCTGAAGGAAGCCGACGACCTGCGCGCCCGGTTCAGCCTTGGCGCGTTCACGATGAGCTGAAGGCTGGCTGCCCCAGCGGCTCGGGCTATCGTCCTCGCCCTTGCGGGCGTATAGCTCAGTTGGTTAGAGCGCAGCCTTCACACGGCTGAGGTCACAGGTTCGAGTCCTGTTACGCCCACTGTTGTGACCAGCCGTTTGTTACAGGGCGATCGCGGCACGTAGAGGGTGGCAACTGTGGCGACCAACACTGCGGCGAGTGTACGGAGCCAAGACCGGATTGAGTGAAGACGCACTAGCCCGCAGCCAGTCGCTGCAACATACGCAGACGGCTGCGGTCGACATCGGTCGATGTTCGCGCTCCGCGCGCCTGTCGCACGTGCCGATCAGATTCAGTGAAAGACCCCACCGACGGCGCGCCGGAATTTTCGCAACTTGCTCGCTGAGCCTCGCCACTGGAGCTCCGCCTCAACCGACTCTCGCGTGACGCCCTCGGAGCCATCTGCGAGAAACGCAGGTCGGAGAATGTCACGGGTAATCAACAGACCGACTCCGAGGGTCGTTAGGTGTCCTAGTGCTCTCGCCGCTTCCTCCTGCGTCATGAACTCCGACGCGTCGAGGGTCGGCGCTTCCAGTCCCCACCTTCGAAACATGTCTCGCCGTCTGCGATTGGCGACGCGCACAGTGCCCGATGATGCCTCACGCGCGCTCGGGATCGGCACCTTGCGCGTATTGCAAATCCCGGACGGGGTCTGGATCGTTCTGTGGACGCAAAGCCGCAGGGAGCGCAGGTTTGCGTCCACAGAACGGACCTGACGCCGTGCGACCGCTCGGGATTGCCGGATCCTTCGCAGCGCGCAGTATGTCGAGCGAAACGGAGGGTGGCTCCACGGGAGCCTTGTCCACACCCTGTGGACGAGGATTCACTTGCGAACCCCGTCGGTCGTTGCAACGCGTTGTCGTTGCGACTATCGGAGGACGTATGCCTGGGAAGCGTTTGGCGTTCGAGGAACGCACGGAGATCTGTCGGCGCTTGGCTCGTGGCGAGTCACTTCGATGTATCGCTGCGGCCCTTAGCCGGCCACCATCAACGATCAGCCGGGAAGTAGGCCGCAACGGCGGTAGCCAGCGGTATCGGCCGATCGCCGCGCATCAGCGAGCGGAGCGCGAGTCGCGGCGACCGAAGGCGTTCAAGCTCGAGCGTCACGGCCGGTTGCGTCGCCTGATCGAAGCGAAGTTGTGGGCCAAGTGGTCTCCGGACCAGATCGCGGGATGGTTGCGCCGCGAGCACCCCAACGATCCACGATGGTGGGTGTCAGCTCAGACGATCTACGAGTCGCTCTACGTGCAAGGCCGCGGCGTGCTCCGCGCCGAGTTGGTCACCAAGCTGCGCCGGCACCGCACGAAGGAGCGGCGACAATCAACCTTCGACCCTTACAGAGACGCCTTAAAGATCGCTGACCGGCCACCCGAAGCCGATGACCGCCGCGTCCCCGGCCATTGGGAAGGCGACCTTCTCGTAGGCAAGGCGCAGAAGTCCTGCATCGCAGTGCTCGTCGAGCGCACCACCCGCTACACGATCCTTGTCGCGGTCGACGACAAAACGACCGACGTAGTCGTCCCCGCGATCACCGAGGCCATCAAAGACCTGCCTGCACACCTGCGCCGCTCGCTCACCTGGGATCAAGGCCGCGAGCTCGCGCGCTACAAGGACTTCGCCGTCGCCGCCGACACCCAGGTGTACTTCTGCGATCCCGCGTCACCATGGCAACGCGGCACCAACGAGAACACCAACGGCCTGCTGCGCCAGTACTTCCCAAAGCGGGAGTTCGACTTCAACACCGTCACCCAAGAC
>DATLOH010000060.1:0-33216 GCA_035536375.1 Acidimicrobiales bacterium | reverse complement strand
ACTAGTCGCGAGCTGCGGGCCGGCGTGGGTCCTAACACTCTCCTCACAGGTGACTCACGGCGTGGGCACACGTCTGGCCGATCCTGCAGTCGTGACCAGGCAACGAATTGCGACAGGGCTTCTCGTGCTCGCCCTCGCCGGCGCATGCGGCGACCGCACAGTGACCTCTCCGCCAGCCCCGCAGGCTGACGACTCCACTGCGTCGACTCCCCGCTCGAGCTTTCCACCAGACGTCGCCGGTTCAGATCCAGGTCCCCCGGCCGCCTCCGCTGCAGAAGCGTCGCTGGACGACGCCGACCGAATCCTCGACGAGGTGCAACAGGACCTCAACACCGCGGACCGCGAAGCGGCCACGTCAGAAGGAGACCCGACCTCATGACGACACCCCGTCGCACGCGACTGGTCGTCGCAGTCGTGGCGGTGGCGAGCATGGGCATCATGAGCGCCCCCGGCGCGAGCGCTCAGGAGACCACGTCCTCGACCCGTCCCCCACGCGAGTCCGCCCCCTCGACGCGCCCGCCTCGCGAGCAGCCCCGGGAGCGACCCCGCGAGCGGCCGCCCGGCGACGGCGAGCGGCGTGCGATGGCGATGGACGAGGTGAAGAGCCGCTGCCTGCACCAGATCCAACTTCGTCACGAGGCGCTCGCCAACGTGAAGCGTCGGATGGCGCGCGCGCGGTTCGTGACCGACGAGCACGAGGCGGCCCTCGTGCAGAACATTGATGCCACTGCCGCGAGCCTTTCGCGACTCGCCGATGTGATCCAGGGCGAGGACAACTTCGAAGAGCTACGCGCCGAGTGCCGCAGCATCGTCGACGACCACCGCGTGTTCGTGCTCGTCATTCCTCGGGTCCGCCTTGTGTTGGCCTCAGACGCCGCGCTCGGCGCCGCCGGACGGCTGACGACGGCTGCCGACCACTTGCAGACGGAGATCGACAAGGCAAAGTCCGGGGGCAAGGACACTGCTGAGGCCGAGCGCGACCTCGCCCGCATGCGCACCCACATCGCGACTGCGAGGGATCAGGCAAGTGGCGTGTACGGCGCAGTCATCAATCTGAAGCCGGCTGACTACAACGCAAACCACGACGTCCTCCGACCGGCCCGCGAGGCGGTCCGAGCCGCGAAGAACGAGTTGCGGGCCGCAGTGGCGGCAGGGCGTGAGGTCCGCCAGGGCCTTGGCAGCTCAGAGCGCTCGTAACCGCCGCTCGAGGTGGCGTCGCTCGACGTCATTGGCGGTGAGCGCTAGCGCCCGACGAAACGCGTCCACCGACTCGTCGCGACGGCCGGCCCTCGCCAAAAGCTCGGCACGCGCCGCATGAAACAGGTGATAGTCCGCTAGATCGCCGCCCGACTCCGCGTCGCGCAGCGCTGCCAGACCGGCGAGCGGGCCAGATGCTTCCGCCACCGCTACCGCGCGATTGAGCAGGACCACGGAAGTCGGGCGTAGCGAGACCAGCTCGTCGTAGAGCTCGACCACCCGCGGCCAGTCTGTGTCGTCTGCACTAATCGAGGTTGCGTGCGCCGCGGCGATGTCGGCCTGCACGCGGTAGAAACCCCGCGGCGCCGACGGCAACGCCGCCAGCAAGGCAGTCGCCTCGGCGATCGCGGCCTTGTCCCATCGGGTTCTGTCCTGGGCGGCGAGGGTGACGAGCTCGCCGTCCTCGTCGACGCGCGCAGCTCGGCGCGCGTGTTGGAGGAGCAGCAGGGCGAGCAACGCGACGCACTCGGCATCGGGCAGGAGCGCGGCGAGCAACCGCGCGAGCCGGATCGCCTCGTCGGCCATTTCGACGCGCACCAGCTCGGTGCCGGACGCCGTCGCGTACCCCTCGTTGAAGAGGAGATAGAGCACCGCGGCGACGGCGTCGAGTCGCTGGCCGAGCTCCGTTGCGCTCGGTATGCGGTAGGGGATGTGTGCGTCGCGGATCTTGCGTTTCGCCCGAACGATGCGCTGCGCGACCGTGGCCTCCGGCACGAGGAATGCGCGTGCGATCTCGGTCGTGGTGAGCCCGCCGAGCAAACGCAGTGTTAGCGCGACTTGTGCGGACTCGCTGAGCGTCGGGTGGCAACAGGTGAACATCAACCGGAGCCGGTCGTCCCCGCCGCTCGGCTCTCGGCCCGTAGCGATGTGCTCGTCGAGTGCCGGCGCAACGAGCCGAGCGCCTGCGACCGCGAGACGCTCCTTGCCCGCGCGGCCCGCCTCGCGCCGGATCCGGTCGAGCATCTTGCGTCTCGCGGTCGTGGTGATCCACGCGCCGGGGTTGTCGGGCACTCCGTCAACCGGCCATCGATCGAGCGCGACGACGAACGCTTCCTGGACGGCGTCCTCGGCGAGGTCCCAGTCGCCCGACGCCTTGATCAGCGTCGCAACTGCCCGTGCCGACTCACGGCGGAACACTTCCGCGGAGTCGGCCGACGCGGTCACTCCCACACAGGGCGGACCTCGATCGAGCCGTTGCGCGCGGTCGGGATGCGCGCCGCCCAGGCGGTCGCTTCGTCGAGGTCCCGGCACTCGAGCACGAAGAACCCGCCGATCTGTTCCTTGGTTTCGGCGAAGGGGCCGTCGGTGGTCACGACCTTGCCGCGCTCCACGCGAACCGTCGTCGCGGTGTCCGTGGGACGCAGTCGGTGACCGTCGATCATCACTCCGGCTTTGACCATCTCGCCGACCAGTTCGCCGTATTCGGCCATGACGGTGTCGTTCTCGGGCGTGCCCGGTTGCGTGTCGGTGGTCTCGTCGCTGCAAATCAGGACGACGTATTTCATGTCGATTCTCCTTTTGAGGCGTCGCTCATCGTCGCCTCGGCCCTACGACGAACAGATGAGTCGGCGATCGACACTTTTCGAGAAGAAATCGTACGACTCGCGTCGCGGTAGATTGCGGTCGTGGTGCAAACGACCGTGTCGATTCCGACCAGGACGCTCGTTACCGGCATGGTCCACGACGACGGCGCCATCGTCTCGGACGAGGTCTACGCCGTGGCCGAGGCGTGCGGCCAATCAGATGATCAGGTGCGGTCGTGCCTGCGACGTCTCGTCACCGAGGGGCTCATCGAGCGCCGATCCGGCTCCGGGCGGACTGCGGTGTACGACGCCACCCCTTCGGGGCTTGCTTCCGTCGGCGCCACCATCGAGCGCACGCGTCTCGCGTATGTGCAGGATGCGGCTGGGCGCGGATGGGATCGCCACTGGCACCTCGTTGCGTTCGCGGTGCCCGAGCGCAACCGTCGCTCACGCGACGGCTTCCGCGATCGGCTCCTTGCGCTCGGAGGTGCGCCCGTCCAGGGCGGCTTGTACGTGTCACCGCACCAGTGGCACAAGGACGTGCGCGTGGCCGCCGAGCAGTTCGACATCCTCGATGCGGTCACGCTGGCGTCTACCGACGACCTTGCGGTCGGAGACGAGCGCGACCCGCGCGGCATCGCCCAAAGACTGTGGCCGCTCGGCGAGATCGCCGACCGCTACAGCACGTTCGTCGAGCGTTACGAGTGGATGCTGCCGGCGCTCGAGGACATGCGGGTGCGGCGCGAGCGGCTGCCCGATGCGTCGTTCCTTCCCGGCGCGCTGGCGATGGGCGTCGAGTTCGCCGAAGTGTTCAACGCCGACCCGCTCCTCCCGCCCGAGCTGCTCCCCCGACCATGGCCCGGGCGAGCCGCTCGCGAACTCGTGCTGCGCTGCCGCCGCCTAGCGCTGAAGCTGAGGCAAGGCCCCGGCCGCCCCGCCCTCTTCCACAACTTCGACGAAGCCATCGGCGCGATTCCTTAGGCATCCTGGGGTTGTCGGTGTCAGTGGGTTGCGATTTGGCGGGTTGTCGGTGCAAGTGGCGGTAAACGGATGGAGTGTCGGTGCAGGTGGCGGCTGTGCCGCCATCTACACCGACACCCCACGTGAGTACCGCCATCTACACCGACGACCTTCGAAGAGGAGTTTCCGATCCGGGCGCGTCGAACTACCTTCGGTGGCGTGCGGGTGGGACCTATCGCGCTCGTCGGTGTGCTGGTAGCGGGAGCTCTTACCGCGTGCGCAGAGACGGACTGCACGCCGACGAGATCCACCGCCACGGAGGCAGCGAAGGTCGACCTGACGGCGGCGTCGAACTCGTCGGTTATCGAATCTCACTTGACCGTGCGCGAGTCGAACGAGCCCATCCCGGGCCGTGTCTTGCGGTTTGCGGTCTCCTCGGATGGCTCCGAGCTTTACGACACCACGGCGTCAACGGGAGACGACGGGTTCGCCCGCGTCGACCTGAAGCGGGTCGACAAAGATGCACTCGTTGCAGTTGCGCGTGGCGACACGTTCAGCGCGTCATTTGCCGGCGACAGCACTTACTGTGCGAGCAGCGACACCGCCGAGTTCCGCGTCGTGAAGACGCCGCTTGGTGCGGCGCCCTAAGTGGGTTTGAGCTCTCGCCGCAGGATCTTGCCAGTGGCGTTTCGGGGGAGCTCGTCGAGGAACGTGACGTCGCGGGGGACCTTGTAGTTGGCGAGGCCGGACTTGACCGCGGCCTTTACGTCCTGCTCGGACAGCGTCGCACCGGGGCGCTTCACAATGAACGCGGCGAGCCGCTGTCCGAACTCGTCGTCGGCGACGCCGACTACGGCGACGTCGGCGACGTCGGGGAGCGCCGCGAGAAGATCCTCGATCTCGGCGGGATAGACGTTCTCGCCGCCGCTCACGATCATGTCGTCCGCACGTCCCTCGACGAACAACCGGCCTTCAGTGTCGAAGTGGCCAACGTCGCCGGTCGACATCAGCCCGTCGATCACTTCCTTGTTCCCGCCACCCGTGTACCCCTCGAACAGCGCATCGCTGCCGACGAAGATGCGGCCAGTCTCGCCTGCGGCGACTTCGCGACCGCTCTCGTCGAGCAGCGCGACCGTGGTGCCGTGTGGAGGACGACCGGCCGTGCCCGGCCCGGCGCGCAGATCCGTCGGCGTGGCGATCGCCGCCATTGCCACCTCGGTCGAGCCGTAGCAGTTGTAGAGGTTCTCGCCGAAGGCATCCATCCAGCGGTGGGCCAGCGGACCGGGCAGCGCGGACCCTGACGACGCGACAACCTCGAGCGATGACGTGTCGTACTTCGCTCGCACGTCGCCAGGTAGATCGAGCATCCGTTGCAGCATCACGGGCACGACAACGAGCGTGCGCACGCGGTGTTCAGCGATACCGGCGAGGACAGCCTCGGGGTCGAAGCGTCGTTGCAGAATCACCGTGGAAGCGAGCAGCAGGCTCGATGCGAGGTGGGCCGCGCCCCATGCGTGGAAACCCGGCGCCGCGACGAGCGTCGTGTCGCGCACCTTGAGGGGGACCAGATCGAGGAACCCGAGCGCCGCGTTCGTAGAGTTCTCCGTGCCGCGACTCGCGCCCTTGGGCGTGCCGGTGGTGCCGGACGTGAGGATCACGGTCCGGGCGGCGCGGCCCGGCTTCGGAGGGACGCGCCCGGCAGCTTCGTCGGCGAGTTCGGCAAGGGTCGGGACGACTTTCGCACCCGCTTCGTCGTCGGTCCACGCCAAGTACCGCGGGAGCGCGATCCCGCCGACGACCGGCTCGTACTCCTCATCTGCGATCACTGCGACCGCGCCCTCGCGGGCTGTGACCTCGACTGCCTGAGGAGCGGAGAATCCCGTGTTGAGGAAAATGCCGTCGGCACCGAGCTTGCCTAGCGCCGCCGTCGTGAGGGGCAGCCACCGATGGTTGCGCACGAGCAACGCGACCTTGTCGCCTTCGCCGATCCCGCGCTCACCGAGCGCAACCGCAATCGCGTTGCTTTGCGCGCGCAACTCGTTGAACGTCAGCGATCCGCAATCGTCGATCAGGCCGACCGCGTCACCGAACGCGCCCGCAGCTGGCTCGTAGCCGGCCGCTGGCACGGTCCCCCACTTACGACCAGCAGACACGATCGCGGGTACGAGCCGGAGCCCGTCGCGGCCGACCAAGCCGATGCGCGACGCGACCGATGTCGCGAAGCGGAGCTCCGCTACTCCCTTACGGGCGCTCTCGAGCGCTCCGGGCAGCGCCACCTTCATGGCGTTGCCTGGACGAACTCGGCGACCACGCGCGCCAGCTCGGGCCCGCGGTCTTCCTGCAGGAAGTGCCCGCCGCCGGTGATCGTCGTATGCGGCTGGCCCTTGGCGCCCGGGATCCGTTCGCTCAGCACCCGATCGGCACCCGATGTGATCGGGTCCTTGTCGGAGAACGCGCACAGGAACGGCTTGTCGAACTTCTCGAGCGACAACCACGCGGCACGGTTCGCGGCCGATGCCGGATCGTCCGGCGACGTCGGCACGAGCAGCGGGAACTGACGCGCGCCCTCCTTGAAGGTTTCGTCGGGGAATGGCGCGTCGTACGCCGCGACGACGGCAGCGTCGAGCTCGACGCCGGTTGCTGCCTGCGACGAGCGACTGACCAGCCAACCGATCGGAAGCTGCGGCGTCTCCTGGCTGAACCGCTGCCAGTTGAGGAACGCC
Organism: Acidimicrobiales bacterium; assembly: GCA_035536375.1. Lineage (GTDB taxonomy): Bacteria > Actinomycetota > Acidimicrobiia > Acidimicrobiales > JACCXE01 > DATLOH01. The sequence continues at coordinate 26,753 of DATLOH010000060.1, read as the reverse complement.
TCGCCGGGGTGCGAGTCACCCGTCGGCAGGAACGTGTTAGCGGCGACGACGCGTGCAAACCGCTGCGGCTGTTCGGCCACGAGGCGCAGCCCGATGAGACCGCCCCAGTCCTGGCACACGAGCGTCACGTCGCGCAGGTCGACAGCTTCGAGCCACGCAGTCATCCAGTCGACGTGGCGCTGATACGTGTAGTCGGTGCGTTGCGCAGGCTTGTCGGACCGGCCGAACCCGACAAGGTCGGGCGCGACGGCCCGCAGCCCTGCGTCGGCGAGCACGGGGAGCATGTGCCGGTACAGGAACGACCAGCTCGGCTCTCCGTGCAGCAGCAGGACTACGGGCCCAACGCCTACCTCCACGTGGGCAATGCGCAGCCGTCCACCGTCTCCGGCGTCGACTTCTGTGTAGTGCGGGTCGTACGCGAAGTCGGGCAGATCGACAAAGCGATCCTCCGGCGTGCGCAGCAGCTCCACGTGGTTACTGCGCGAACCAGGTCTGCATCGTCTGGGCGAACATGAGGTCGCCCGACACCTTGAGGCGGCCGCTCATGAACGCCTGCATGCCATCGAGCTGACCGGAGATGAACCGCAGGAAGTCCGGCTGGGTCAGCGCGAGGGTGACCCGGGCCGGCTGGTCGGTGTCTTTGGCGACGCTGCATGCGCCGTCGGCGACGCGGAACTGACGGCTGATGGTTCCGTCTGCGCCGGTGATGTCCCACTGGATCACAGCGCTCTGGCCGGCAGCGGCATCGGGCTTGAAGCGCGACTGCATCGCATCGAAGACCTGATCGACGACAGTCTCGGGGCCAGCGGCCGCAAGGACGCCGTTGATCTCCTCGTCGCTCTTGCCCTCGATCAGCGCGGCCAGGCCGGCTTGATCCTCAACGTTGAAATCGCTCATTGGTTCCTCTCGTTCGTGCTTACTGTCGATACGGGAGCGTCACCCTACCGAGCGGTAACTAGAGGCGTAGCGTCAGCACGGTGACCGACGACATCCTCGACCTGGCCGACAAGCTGTGGACAGGCGCAGTGTCGGTGAAAGACCACCACCCGTTCTCGGTGATTGGCGGGCTGTCGGAGGTCGGTCCCCGCAGCGGTTTCGTGCCGTCGTTCGCCAACGTGAGTGCGTTCGACACCGACGAGGGATTGCTGCTCGTCGACACCGGCAGCGCGTTCTTCGCTCAGCAGGTCCACGAGGCGATTCGCGGCTGGTCACCGGCGCCGTTGCACACCGCGGTCTACAGCCACGGCCACATCGACCACGTCTTCGGGGTGCCGGTGTTCGAGGCCGAACACCAAGCGAACGGATGGGCCACGCCGCGCGTGATCGCGCACGCGGCGCTGCCCGATCGTTTCGACCGCTACATCCTCACGGCCGGGTACAACGGCGTGATCAACCAGCGGCAGTTCCAGGCGCCGAACCTGCGCTGGCCGACGGAGTATCGCTACCCAGACGAGACCTACGACGGCGTGCACACGCTCACGCTCGGTGGAGAAACCATCGAGCTGCACCATGCTCGCGGGGAGACCGACGACCACACGTGGACGTGGATCCCCGGCCGCAAGGTGCTGTGCTGCGGCGACTTCTTCATCTGGGCGTCGCCGAACGCCGGCAACCCGCAGAAGGTGCAGCGCTACCCGAAGGAGTGGGCGGTCGCATTGCGGGAGATGGCGAGCGTCGGCGCCGAGCTGTTGCTGCCGGGGCACGGCGTCCCAATTGCCGGCGCCGATCGCATCCGCGAGGCGCTCAGCGATGCCGCCGAGATGCTCGAGATCCTGCACGACGAAACCGTCCGGATGATGAACGACGGCGCGACACTCGACGAGATCGTCCACACCGTGAAGGCGCCGTCGCGTCTGCTCGACAAGCCGTATCTCCGTCCCGTCTACGACGAGCCCGAGTTCGTCGTGCGCAACGTGTGGCGCCTGTACGGCGGGTGGTGGGACGGCGACCCCGCGCATCTCAAGCCTGCGGCGGCCTCGGCGCTGGCGGCGGAATTGGCCGCGCTGGCCGGTGGCGCCGTTGCCCTTGCGCAGCGCGCCGTCGAGCTCGCCGAGACCGGCGACGACACCGCGTTGCGGGTCGCCGGTCACCTCGCGCAGATCGCGTCAGCGGCCGCCCCCGACGACAAGGCCGTCCACGCATCACGCGCCGAGGTGTTCGAGCGCCGCGTCGCCGCAGAAGCGTCCACCATGTCAACCGGTGTCTTCAGCTGGGCCGCCCGCGAAAGTCGGGCCAAGAGCGAGTAGGGGGCGGTTTTCGCGCGGCTACCGAACGAAAGCCGCCCTCTACTGGTGTTCAGACCGTGTAGCGGGACGTTTCGAGTTTGCTCAGGTGAGTCGAGACCCACTCGGCGGTCCGCTGCAGGCCTTCGCGAAGTGAGACCTGTGGCGACCAGCCGGTGAGCCTTTGCAACTTGGTGCTGTCGGCGAGAAGTCGCTCGACCTCGCTGCCCCCAGGACGAAGCCGATCCTCGTCGGTGACGACGGTGGCGCTCGAGTTGGTGATCTCGATGCACAACTGTGCGAGGTCACCAACCGAGATTTCGTCGCCGGAGCCGATGTTGGTGACGACGCCAACGGTTTCGTCGCTCTGCGCGATCGCCATGAACCCTGCGGCGGTGTCGGTGGCGAACGTGAAGTCCCGGGTCGGGGATGTCGCGCCGAGACGCAGCTCGGACGCGCCGGCCTGCAACTGGGCGAGGATCGTCGGGATCACTGCGCGCGTCGACTGGCGCGGTCCGTAGGTGTTGAACGGGCGGGCGACGGCGACCGGCAGCTCGAACGCGTGGTGGACCGACAGCGCCATCATGTCGCCCCCGATCTTCGACGCCGAGTAGGGCGACTGCGGCTGCAGCGGGTGCGCCTCGTCGATGGGGACGTAGCGGGCGGTGCCGTATGTCTCGCTGGTGGACGTGTGCACGAGCCTGCGCACATCGGCGCGCCGGCATGCGTCGGCGACGTTGAAGCTCCCCTGCACGTTTGTCTGCACGTAGCTCTCGGGCGCGACATAGCTGTACGGGATCCCGATGAGCGCGGCGAGATGGAAGACGACCTCGGTGCCCGCCACCGCCTCCTGCACCCGCCCCGCATCGCGCACATCGCCGTGGAGGATCTCGACCGTGTCGCGCACGGGCGACTCGTCGAGCCACCCGGCAGTTCCGAAGCTGTTGTAGTAGGCGAGCACGCGCACGCTCGCGCCTTCCCCGACTAGTCGCTCGACGAGATGCGAGCCGATGAAGCCCTCCCCGCCGGTCACGAGGACCCGCGTGCCCGACCAATCGCTGCTCACGTCTGCTCCCCTGTCGCGAACCTGAACAGCACCTCTTGGAACTCTTCCGGGCTCCCGGCGTCGACCCAGTCCTCGATCAGCGGGAAGATGTGCACCGGCTCGCCTTTCGCCCGGACGCGCTCGAGCACGGTCGGCATCTCGATGAACGTGTTCTTGGGCACGAGCTTCAGTACTGAGCGATCGAGCACGTACATGCCCGCGTTGCACAGGAACCGGAGCTCGGGCTTCTCCTCCATGCGGTCGAGCACGGTGCCCTTCGTGCGCACGACGCCGTACTTCAACGTGGTCGCGAACGACACACACGCCATTGTTACGAGCCCACCGTGGGCGCGGTGAAAGTCGAACAGCCGCGCGTAATCGAGGCCGGTGATGATGTCGGCGTTGGTGATGAACACGTGCTGCGCGCCGCGCGCCGGGAGCATCGCCAGGGCGCCGGCGTTGCCGAGCGGTGACTCCTCGCGCACGTACTGCACGCGCAGACCGACGTGCTTGCCATCGCGGATGCGCCGCTCGAACAGTGACGCCTTGTAGTTCAGCGCGAGCCACGCGTCCTCCACCCCGGCCACCGCAAGGTTCGCCAGGATCCGCTCGACGATCGTGGTCGTGCCGAGCGTCAGCAGCGGCTTCGGGACCTTGTCGGTGAAGGGCCGCAGACGGCGCCCACGACCGCCGGCCATCACCATCGCATCGACCGTCGGGCGCTCGCTTGTAAGGACGTCGACGAGCTTGCCGCCTTCGACGACGAGCTTGCCGGGCAGTCGCACCAACTTCGTGAGCTTGGGCGCCATGACGGTCGAGACCGCAGCGGTGTCGGGGACGTTCTTCAGCATCGCCAGGCGCCCGTCGCGATCACAGAACGTGCCTAGGACGCTGCGCTTGTCGTCAACCACGGCTCCGAACCCTTGGCCGTTCGCGCTCACGCGCGTCATCGCCTCCGCCAGCGAGTCGGACGGCTTCAGGAGGAACGGTCGGAGGTCAGCCATGGCGAGTGCGTCACGCTACAGGGGGCTGTGGGGGCGGGATTTTCCCGACCTCAGAGCCCCCTTACAGCGTTCTCGAGCCGAGTTCGAGGGCCCAACTCGCTAGCGCGTCGGCGGCGCCCGCGTGGGTGGACGCGCCGGCCGCGTCGACCATCGAGCGCAGTTTGTCCGAACCGAACAGCGCCTCGAGTTCCGGCCCGACGGTGTCGGCGGTTGCGTCGTGGTCGGCGATCAGCAGGGCGGCGCCGGCCTCCTCCAGAACGCGGGCGTTGGCAGTCTGGTGGTCGTCGGGCGCAAACGGATACGGCACGAGCACGGCCGGCAATCCACACGTCGCAAGCTCGGCCACGGTGCCTGCGCCCGACCGACAGACGGCGATGTCGGCGGCCGCGTATGCCGTCGGCATCCGATCGAGGTACCGCACGGCGCGCAACACGCGTCCGACTCCGTAGTCCTCGACCAGCGCAGTCACGTTGTCGATGTGTGCAGCACCGGCCTTGAGCACGATCCGAACGTCGTCGCGATCGAGCCACCGTTGTGCGAGCCCGAGCGCGAGCTCGTTCAACCGAACTGACCCTTGGCTTCCGCCGTTGACCAGAACAAGCACGACGCCCTCGGGCACGTCGTACTCCGCTCGCGCCTCCGCGCGCAGCGCAGCGCCGTCGAACATCGCGAGCTCGGCCGACAACGGCATGCCGACGATGCGAGCGGTGTGGCGCGGGAACGAACGCGCCGCGGCTCCGAAAGCGAGGGCGACGTTTCGTGTCATCCGCGCGGCCAACATGTTGGCGCGCCCGGCGACTGCGCCGGACTCGTGGAGGATCACGGGCACGCCCCGGCGGCGTGCGGCGATTACGACGGGCAAGCTCGGATAGCCGCCCATGCCGAGCACAATTTGCGGACGCGTGCGGGCGAGTATCCGTCCGGCCTGAATGGTCGCCCGGGTGACAGCAGCACCGAACAGCGGCGCCTTTCGGGCGCCGCCCCACGGCACCATGTCGACAAGCTCGAGCGCGTATCCCTCCGCCGGAATGAGCCGCTGCTCGAGTCCCTTTGGTGTCCCGATAAAGGTGATCTCGGCGTCCGGCTCGGCGCGCCGGATGGCGTCGGCGGTCGCCAAGCCCGGGTAGATATGGCCGCCGGTCCCGCCGGCGCCGATAACGACGCGCGGGCGTTCGCTGCTCAAACCGGCGGCGCGGGGTCGTACTGCGCAGCCCGCTTCACCATTGCGGCGCGCTCGGCTGAGTGGAGCCGCACGACGAGGTGCAGTGCCATGTCGATACCGGCGGAAACGCCCGATGCGGTGATGACGTCACCGCTGTCGACCCAGCGGTCGTCGTCGCGCACCTCGATGTCGGTGCCGAGCTTGCGCAACTCTTCGAGGCTGGCCCAATGGGTCGTCGCCGGCCGGCCATCGAGCAATCCGGCGGCGCCGAAGATCAGCGAACCCGTGCAGACGCTCGTCATCAACGTGCCGCGGGCCGCCAAGGAGCGCACCCAGTCGAGATGCGCGGCATCTTCCATGAGCAACCGCGTGCCCTGTCCACCAGGCACGATGACGACGTCGAGCGCGCCGACGTCGTCCCATCCGTGAGCAGAGACCACACGCATGCCTTTGGCACATGTCACCTCACCTGGCTCTCGCGCGAACAGCACGACTTCGGCACCGTCGGCGGGCCAGTAGATCTGCCACATCCGCAGGATCTCCCACGGTCCGACGAAGTCGAGCTCCTCGACCTCGGGAAAGACGAAGATGCCGATCCGGGTCATGGGTTCGGCCCGCTCACGGTCGCGTGTCCGCGCTCGATCCATCCGTTCGTGCCCCCGCCGACCGATACCGCATCCAGCCCGGCACTGCGCAACGCAGTCGCCGCCTTCATGCTGCGGCCACCCAGTGCACAGATGACCCACACCGTTCCGGCGTCGGGAATCTCGCCCCAGCGGGCGCCGAGCTCGTCGAGCGGGATCAGCGCGGCGCCGGGTACATGGGCGTTCTCGTACTCGTCGGGTTGGCGGACGTCGAGCACGTAGGCGCCACTCGCGTGAGCGGCCGCGAACTCGTCGAGTGTGACCTCAGGGGCGGGCGATGGTTCGGTCGGGACGTGACTCACGAGGCCAACGTAGCTGCGACGACCCCGTGCTCGTCCGGTCGAAACCGCCCAAATACGCCGGTCCTAGTCATCGCGGGCTATACGCCGGGGCCCCAATCTCCCAACAAAAACCCACCGAACGGCGGATGGTTGTGGGAAGTGAACTCCCGGATAGTGGCTGCATGACCCGCCGCGTTGATCCTGCAACCGATCCCCTCCGTGCCGAAGAGCAGCTGATCCGAGCGAACCTCAAGCTCGTCGGCTACGCCGTTGCCGAGCTGGGTGCCCGCCTCCCCCGCCACGTCCACCGCGACGACCTCGTGTCGGCCGGCATGGCCGGACTCGCGCAAGCGGTCCGCAGCTACGACGAGGCACGCGGTGTCCCGTTCGACCGCTACGCCCGCAACCGCATCAAGGGTGCGCTGCTCGACGAGCTGCGCCGAGCCGACTGGGCCACCCGCTCGGTGCGGGCCCGTGCCCGCCAGGTGGCGGAAGTGACCGAGAACCTCGGCCCGACGCTCGGCCGTACGCCGATGCCGGTCGAGGTCGCTGGTGCGCTCGGGTGGGACCCCCGCGAAGTCATGACTCTCGCCGACGACGTGAACCGTGCAGTCGTGCTGGCCTTCGACGGCCTGACGGCCGACGGCGTCGACATGAGCGAGGTTGTCGCCGACACCGCACCGACACCGGACGACGAGCTCGTCGAGCGTGAGCGTCGCGGCTACCTGGTTGACGCCGTCGCCGCTCTGCCCGAGCGTCTGCGCCACGTCATCGTCGGTTACTTCCTCGAAGAGAAGCCGATGGCCGAGCTGGCCACCGAGCTCGGCGTCACCGAGTCCCGCATCAGCCAGATGCGCACAGAAGCGCTCGCGCTCCTGCGTGACGGCATGGACTCACAGCTGGACCCGGAGAAGGTCGCCGAGGAGGACGAGCAGCGCAACGCCGGCCGCCGCCCGAACCAGAGCGCCGGCCGCGCCGCTGGGCGCCGCGAGGCGTACCGCGCAGCGATCGCCGGAATGTCCACGTGCTCCGAGCGCATCTCGCACGAGGGCCTGCAGGACCTGATCGCCAGCCGCGCCTGATACGAATCGGCGCATGAAGCGCCAGAACGTCTCGTCCGGTTCCCCCTACGAATCGCTCATCGGCTTCAGCCGCGCCGTCCGCATCGACGACCGCGTGATCGTGGCCGGGACAGCACCGGTGTGGCCCGACGGCTCGTGCCCCGACGACGCCGGAACACAGGCCGCCCGCTGTCTCGAGATCATCGTCACGGCACTAGAGGCCGCTGGCGCGTCGGCCGGTGAGGTTGTCCGCACCCGCACCTACCTGACCGACGCGGCCGACGCCGATGAGATCGGCCGGGCCCACGGGTCGGTGTTCGCGGACGTCAAGCCCGCGTCGACCATGGTCGTCGTGCAGGCGCTCCTCGATCCCCGATGGAAGGTCGAGATCGAAGCAGAAGCGATCGTTGGGTCCGCCGCCTCCTAGGTTCGCACGGAGGCAGCCAGACCACGCTCCAACGAGGCTGGCAACGCGTAGTAGTGCACGATCACGACGCGCTTCGTGGCCCGGGTGAGCGCAACGAACAGCGCTCGAAGGCCGAACTGCGTGCCGCGGACGATCGACTCGGGCTCGACCACGATCACAGAGTCGAACTCGAGGCCTTTTACGGAGTCGACCGGCACGAGCGCAATCGGCGCGTCGAGGCCCTCCTCACCGGTCGCGAACCGGACGCCGGCATTCCGGAGCGCCTCTGCAAGCACAGCCTCGTCCGCCGCAGTGCACACGACTGCGACCGTGCCGCCCTCGTTGCGATGTGCGGCTGCTTCCGACGCCACCGCGGCCGGCAAGGCGGCGCGGTCGTCGACGCGCACGACCGACGGAGGCCGCCCGCCCGGTCGCGCCGAGCGCGGCATGCGCAGGTCTGGTGCCGCCTCCGCAAGCACGGATGCAGCCACATCCATGATTGCGCCGGGCGTGCGGTAGTTGACGGTGAGTTCGGCGATACGTGGATCGGCGCCGCGTGACGGGAGGTGGGTCAGCACCTCGTCCCAGCCCGACGGCGCCCAATGGCCCGTCGCCTGAGCGACATCGCCGACCACGGTCATCGAACCGAGCGACCGTCGCGCCAGCACGCGGAGCTGCATCGGCGAGAGGTCCTGCGCCTCGTCGACAACGACGTGGCCGTACGTGCGGGGTTCGTCTTCGTCATGACGATGACCGTCCTCGGGTCCGAGGTGCACGCGCGCCTCGTCGAGCAGCGCCAGGTCGGCCGATGTCCAGGCGACGTCTTCGAATGTCGCGCTGCGCGGCCGGAAGAGCAGATCGACTTCGGCATCCTCGAGCGAACCGCGAGTGGCGAGCGCCAGCAGCGGGCGGGCGCCGAAGACGTCGTGCAGCAGCTCCTCGGGACTCAGCCGTGGCCACATGCGATCCCAAGCGGCCACCAGTTCCGGCACGCGGCGGAGGCGACGCTGTACATCGTCGTTGCGGGCCGCTTCCGCGTCGGCGGCGTTGAGGCGATCCTCCTCGTCAGGCTCGTAAGACTCGGCCGCATGCCCAGCGTCGCGGGCACGCTCGACCGCAGCCTCGTGCACGGCGGCCAGCCGGCGGAGCGTGATCAATTCCACCTGGCGCCGGCGGGCGTTGTGCGTACCACCGCGTCGACGCACCTGCGCGACGACGTCGGCGGACATCTCAGCGGTGAGCGTCAGCGTGAACGCGCCGAAGGGGATCGCGAGATCTCGCGGCAAGGCGCGTTGTCGGTCCCGCACCGCGCGGGCGATCACCTTGGCCATCCGCGCGTCACCCTTCACGCGGCGCACCGACTCGGATTCGCGGCCGCGATGCGTCACGTAGCTGTGCGGCAGGGACCGTACGAGGCCGTCGATCGTGTACAGCCCGATGCCGGCCTCGCCGAGCGACGGCAGCACCTGGTCGATGTAGCGCAGGAACAGCGGGTTGGGGCCAACGACGAGCACGCCTTGACGCTCGAGCGGGAACCGGTGCGTGTAGAGCAGGTAGGCGGCGCGGTGCAGCGCTACCGCCGTCTTACCCGTCCCTGGGCCGCCCTGCACGACGAGCACGCCGTGCAGCGGACCACGAATGATCTCGTCCTGCTCGCGCTGGACGGTAGCGACGATGTCGTGCATGCGCCCGGTGCGGTCGCGTTCGAGGGCGGCGAGCAGTGCGCCCTCTCCGACGAACTCGACATCCGCACCCTGCGGCAGTGCCCCGGGAGTGAAGACTTCGTCTTCGATTGCGGCGATGCGCTGCTGCTCGGTCGCAAAATGACGACGCCGCGCGAGTCCCATCGGGTGCCGGCCGGTTGCGCGGTAGAAGGGCTCGGCCACCGGAGCGCGCCAGTCGACGACGAGCGGCTCCTGGTGCTCGTCCCACACACCGAGACGGCCGATGTAGAAATGCTCGCCCGGCGGCGCTTGCTCGCTCGGCGAGTCGTCGCGGTCGATCCGACCGAAGCACACCGGCAGGTGGCCGATGTCGAGCTGCGCCATCCTGGCCTGGGTCCGCTCGGCGACGATCTCTCGCTCGTGCACCGACTGCGGCGTCCCCTTGCCCTGAAGGAGGACGTCGTAGAGCTGGGCCGACGCCTCGGCCCGCTGCGCGGCCAACCGCGCGTAGACGCGATCGAGATAGGCCTGCTCCGCTTCAAGCTCCGGATGCTTCGCCACGCGCCTCCCTGCCCGCCCCACAGAATCGAGCAGTCGATGATACAGGACCCGCGTGTGGGCCCCGAGGGCGGGTACCGTCGCGCCCCCGTGACCGACGCCTTCCTGAAAGCGTGCCGGCGCGAGCCCGCTGACCGCGTCCCGGTCTGGTTCATGCGCCAGGCCGGAAGATGCTTGCCCGAGTACCGCGCCCTGCGCGAGCGGCACGAGATGTTCGAAGTCATGGCCAGCGCGGAGCTCACCGCGCTCGTGACAACGCAGCCGGTGGAACGCTTCGGCGTCGACGCGGCGGTGATCTTCTCCGACATCGTCGCTCCCCTGGCTGCCGCCGGGATCGACGTGAAGCTGGTCGCCGACGTCGGCCCCGTCTTCGGCTCACCGATCCGGACGCGCGCAGATGTCGACGTGCTCCCGAAGCTCGACGATCCGGCGCAATCGATGAGCGGACTGCTCGGCGGGATCGCCTCGGTCGCCAAGAGCGCAGGCGTGCCCGTCATCGGGTTCTGCGGCGGACCGTTCACACTCGCGAGCTACATGGTCGAGGGCGGCCCGTCGCGCGACCATGCAAAGACAAAGGCGTTCATGCACGGCGACCCTGACGCCTGGTTCGCGCTCATGGACACGCTCGTCGACATCGCCGCAACGAGCCTTGTCGCACAGATCGACGCCGGCGCCGCCGCCATCCAGATCTTCGACAGTTGGGTCGGCGCTCTCGATCCCGCCACCCACGAACGATTCGTGCTTCCGGCGCTCAGCGAGCTGCTGGCGCGCGTCGGCGCGCGCAAGGTGCCCCGCATTGTCTTCGGCGTCGGCACCGGTGAGCTGCTCGGCCTCTTCGCAGATGCGGGCGCAGACGTCGTCGGCGTCGACTGGCGCGTCCCGCTTGATCGCGCACGCGCCTCACTGGGTCCCGACGTCGCGGTGCAGGGCAACCTGGACCCGGCCGTGTGCCTGGCGGGCTGGCCCGCGGTAGAGGAAGCTGCCGCCGCGGTTCTGGCTCGCAACGGCAATCGCCTCGGGCACGTGTTCAACCTCGGATGGGGCGTGTTGCCGGCGACCGACCCCGACATCCTCACGAAGCTCGTCTCGTGGGTCCACGCGCAGCCGGCGCCTACGGGCGTATGACCCCGCCGACGGCGATCGGCGTCCTGCTCATGGCCCACGGCACACCGTCCGGGCCCGATCAGGTCGAGGCGTTTTACACCCACATCCGACGCGGGCGACCGCCGACGGCCGCAGAGCTCGACGAGCTGCAGATGCGTTACGCAGCCATCGGCGGCGTGTCGCCGCTCACCGAGCGCACTAAAGCGCAGGCGAGGTGTCTCAACGCCGCGCTCGACGCTCGATCGAACGACGGTGACGGGCTGTCGTACGTCGTCGCCCTCGGCAACAAGCACACCGAGCCGATGATCGAGGACGCCGTCGAGCAACTCGTGGCCGCCGGGGTCGAAAGGATCGTCGGTCTCGTGCTCGCTCCGCACTTCTCCCGTCGCAGCGTCGGCGAGTACCACGAGCGGGCGGTCACCGCCGCAGCCGGCCGGCTCGCCCTGGAAACGATTGCGTCGTGGCACGACGAGCCCGAGTTGATCGCGCTGCTCGCGAGGCGGGTCGCCGAGGTGACGCCGCCTGACGCGCTGCTCATCGTGACGGCGCACAGCCTTCCGTTGCCGGCGCTCGCCGACGACGACCCCTACGTCGCAGAAGTGACGCACACGGCCGCGCTCCTCGCCGCCGCTGTCAACGCCGCGCACCATCGCGTCGCGTGGCAGAGCGGTGGCCGGGGCGGCGTGGCGTGGCTCGAACCCGACGTGCGCGATGTCATTGCCGAGGAAGCCGATCGTGGCGAGACTGCCGTTGTGGTCTGCGCGGCCGGTTTCACCGCCGAGCACCTCGAGGTGGCCTACGACCTCGATATCGAAGCGGCTGCAATCGCAGAGAAGCACAAGATCGCTTTCGCGCGGACGAGATCGCTTGACGACGACCCGGCGTTCTGCGCACTGCTCGCCGATCTCGTCGTGCGCGCCGTCACCAACGAACGCGCGCCTCGGCTGGTGTCGTGACCCGTCCGCACGTGGCCGTGGTGGGCGGAGGCATCGCCGGGCTCGCGGCCGCTCTCGACCTGATGAGCGACGCTGATGTCACCGTGCTCGAATCCGGCCGGCGGTTGGGCGGCGCCATCGACACCGTCGAGTTTGCCGGGAGCGACGTGGACACCGGACCAGACTCGTTTCTGGCACGCCGCCCGGAGATGATCGAACTCGCGACGCGGCTCGGGCTCGCAGACGACCTGGTTGCACCGGCCACGGGCGCGGCCGCTGTGTGGTTGCGCAGCGGACTCCGCCCCTTGCCGGCCGGGCTGGTGCTCGGAGTCCCGTCGTCACTCACTGCACTCGCAGCGTCTGGGATCCTGAGCGCGGCCGGTCTCGGACGCGCGGCGCTCGACTACGTGCTGCCATCGACCGCGGTCGGCGAGGACATCGGCGTCGGCGACCTCGTACGCCAGCGACTCGGGCCCGAGGTGCACGAGCGGCTTGTCGACCCCCTGCTCGGTGGGATTCACGCCGGTCGCAGCGAACACCTCAGCGCGGCGGTTGGCGCTCCACAGCTTCTGGCCGCAGCTCGGGGCCAGCGCAGCCTGCTCAGATCGCTCGGGGCTTCCGCGCCGCCAGCCTCGCCGACAACTCCGGTGTTCCTCACCGTGCGCGGCGGGCTCGGACGCGTTGTGCGCGCGGCACAGGACGCACTGGCGGCCGGGGCGGGTTCCGTCCGACTCTCGACGGAGGTGATCGAGCTCGCAACGGCGGCGGCGGGTCGCGGCGTCACGCTGGGCCTGGCCGCCGGTGGGACACTCGACGTGGACGGGGTCGTGCTGGCAACGCCAGCACCGACCACGACCCGGCTCCTCGCCTCGGTCGCGCCTGCGGCTGCGACGCGCCTCAATGAGGTCCGCTACGCGTCCGTCGTGCTTACGTTGCTCGCCTACCCGTCGGACGCGCTTCCGTCGCCATTCACGATGAGTGGCTTTCTCGTTCCGCGCACCGAGGGCCGGCTGCTGACCGCGGCGTCGTGGTCGTCGTCGAAGTGGGCGCATCTCGGAGGGAGCGGGACCGAAATCGTGCGGGCCTCCTGCGGTCGCATCGACGACGAGCGCGCGCTCGAAATGGACGACGCCACGATCGTCGGCAGTGTCCACACCGAGCTTGCGGAGGCGACTGGCATACGTAGCGAGCCGCACGAGACGCGCGTCGTTCGCTGGCGGCGCGCGCTGCCGCAGTTCGAGGTCGGCCACGCGCTGCGCGCTGCGCGTGCCCATGCCGTGCTCGAATCCGAAGCGCCCGGCGTTGTTCTGGCCGGTGCGGCCTACGAAGGCCTCGGCCTGCCTGCGTGTGTCGCGTCGGGCCGACGGGCGGCGGCGACGCTGCTGAAGCAGCTGCTGGCGAGTGACTGACGCCGAACCCGTTACAACTTCGCGGCGCGGGGGCCGCGAACTTGTGACGGGTTCGCCTGCAATCGGTTGGGTGGCGCGGGGTGTCGCGCTGCTGGGCGGTGCGTGTGTCGCGTTATCGCTGCCGCCGTGGGAACTCTGGTGGTTGGCCCCGATTGGATACGGCCTGTTCGCCGGCGCGCTGCGCATGGCCCCGGGGTGGCGAGCGCGAGCGCTTCACGGCGCCACGTTCGGCGTCGGCTGCTTCGTCGTCGGGCTCTTCTGGCTTGGCGAGTTCACCGTGCCCGGCGCAGTGATCGTGGTCGCAGTGTCAGCGCTGATGTACGCCGTAGGCGGGGCGCTCGTACCGCGCAGCCCGGGTGCGGCGACGCTCGGCTTTGCCGCGTTCGTGACGCTCACCGAGCTCGTGCGGTATCGGGTTCCGTTCGGGGGCCTGCCGCTCGCGGGCGCGGCGCTCGGTCAGGCCGGTGGCCCGTTCGCAACGGTCGCTCGTCTTGCCGGAGATCTCGGCCTCGTATTCGTCGCCGCGCTCCTCGGCTCAGCCGTCGCCGCGCTGGCGATCGGCACTCGCGGGCGCTCCGGTCCCACGTGCATTGAGGGCGGGCTGGCGCTGGGGGTTGCCCTGCTCGTCGCCGCAACGTCGACGACCACGTCGAGCGGGCGTGCCGTCGGCACGGCCACGGTCGCATACGTGCAGGGTGGCGGCGCGCGCGGTCTGCGCGCTGCGGACAGCGACTCTGCCGCGGTGTACCGCCGACACCTCGCGGCATCGGACGCGGTCGGCGACGGAGTCGATCTCGTGGTCTGGCCCGAGGATGTGATCGACATCGGTTCGCCGATCACCGACGATCCCGCCCGCCACGACATCGCCGCGCTGGCGCAACGCCTGGACGCGACGGTCGTCGTCGGTGTGGTCGAGGAAAGTGCGGACCGGTTCAGGAACGCCGCCGTTGCCTTCGATTCGAGCGGCAACATCGCCGATCGCTACGACAAGGTGCACCGGGTTCCCTTCGGCGAGTACGTCCCGTTCCGGTCAGTGGTGGCGCGCATCGCCGACCTCTCCGACGTACCCCGCGACGCGATCGCCGGCAAAGGCCCCGGACTTCTGCTGACGAGGGCGGGTTCGCTCGGCGTCCTCATCTCCTACGAGGTGTTCTTCGCCGACCGGGCGCGCGCGGCGGTGCGTGCGGGCGGCGAGGTGATTCTCGTACCGACCAACGCGGCGTCGTTCCGGGGCGAGCAAGTTCCCGCGCAAGAGGTGGCGGCGGCGCGTCTGCGTGCGATCGAGACGGGACGCGACGTCATACAGGCGGCGCCGACCGGCTACAGCGTGTTCGTCGATGCGCAGGGCAAGATTCGGCAGCGATCGCGGCTGGGTGCTCGGCAGGTCGAGACCGCGTCGGTGACCCGGCGCTCCGGCCTGACGCCGTACGTGCGCTACGGCGACGGCCCGGTGATCGTCACGAGCGCGGCGCTGGCGCTCGCCGCGTGGCAGGTCGCGCGGCGCCGCCGGGAGGCCGACCACCCGGTTTCTTGACCGCTCGGTCAAGTTCGACAGGTAGCGTGGGCGCCCCATGCCCGGCCCCTTACGCATCGCCTTCACCGTGTACCGCGGCAATCCGCACTCCGGCGGCCAAGGTGTTTACACGCGGTACCTCACCCGTGAGTTGGCCGCCATGGGCCACACGGTCGAGGTGTTCAGCGGCCAGCCGTATCCCGTGCTCGACGAGGGCGTCACCCTGACCAAGGTCCCGAGCCTGGATCTCTACCGCCAGCCCGATCCCTTCCGCATCCCGCACCCCCGTGAGTTCCGGTCCCTCATCGACGTGCTCGAGTTCGCCATCATGTGCACCGCCGGCTTCCCTGAACCCCGGACCTGGAGTCGCCGCATCCGCCGCGTGCTGCGGGCGCGTCGCGACGACTTCGACGTCGTGCACGACAACCAGTGCCTCGGCAACGGCATGCTCGGTGTCGTGGCCGACGGATGGCCGGTGCTCACGACGCTGCACCACCCGATCACCGTCGACCGAGATCTCGAGCTTTCACACGCGCACTCGCCGTGGCGGCGCTTCACGTTGCGGCGCTGGTACGGGTTCCTCGCGATGCAGACGCGCGTCGCGCAGAAGCTGCCGCGTCTGCTCACCGTTTCGCATAGCTCGAAGCGCGACATCGTCGCCCAGATGGGCGTCGACGCCGACAAGCTCGCGGTCGTCGCCGTCGGCGTGGATACCGATCGGTTCCGTCCGCTCGCCCACGTTGCGAAGATCTCCGGCCGTCTCATGACCACGGCGTCGGCGGATGTCCCGTTGAAAGGGCTCGTGCCCTTGCTCGAAGCTCTGGCGAAGGTACGGACCGAGCGCCACGCCGATCTCGTCGTCGTCGGTCAACCGCGACCCGAGAGCCGCGTCGACGAGACCATCGAACGGCTCGGTCTGCGTGAGGCGGTCACGTTCGTCAGCGGGGTCAGCGACGACAGAATTGTCGAGTTGTACAACGAAGCCGAGGTCGCGGTCGTCCCCTCGCTGTACGAAGGCTTCTCGTTGCCGGCGATCGAGGCCATGGCGTGCGGTACTGCGCTCGTCGCCACCACCGGCGGTGCGCTGCCGGAGGTCGTCGGTGAGGACGGTGTCGCCGGCCGACTCGTCGCCCCGAACGATCCGGGTGCGCTGGCCGTCGCGATCAGCGAGGTGCTCGCCGACGACGCGCTTCGAGCAGGCCTCGGTGAGCGCGGGCGCAAGCGCGTGATGGACAAGTTCACTTGGCGCGCCTGCGCCGAGGGCACCGTCGCCGAGTACCGCCGCCTGCTCGAGACAGCCGAGCCGCAATGTTGACGGTGGACTACGACCGGTTGGGCGTACAGGCCGGCGATCGGCTGCTCGACCTCGGTTGCGGGGCCGGGCGCCACGCTTACGAGGCGGCGCGGCGGGGCGCTCGCGTGGTGGCGCTCGACGCCGACGATGTCGAAGTGAAGACCACCGCTGCGCTGCTCGAAGCAATGGCCGACGAGAACCAGATCGGCGATGGCGGCAGCGGGTGCGCAGCGGTTGGCGATGCGCTCCAGTTGCCGTTCGCGAACGCGGCGTTCGACCGGGTGATCGCTTCCGAGGTCATGGAGCACGTCCCCGCCGATGTCGCCGCACTCGACGAGCTGGTGCGGGTACTCCGGCCGGGCGGGACGATCGCCATCACGGTGCCGCGATGGTTCCCCGAGCTCGTCTGCTGGGCGCTGAGCGACGAGTACCACAATCGTCCGGGCGGTCACGTGCGCATCTACCGTCGTTCTGCGCTCGAGGCGCGCATGCGCGGCGCCGGCCTCGCGGTCATCGCCGCGCACCACGCCCACGGACTCCACAGCGCTTACTGGTGGCTCAAGTGCGCGGTCGGTGTCGACGACGACAGCCATCGGCTCGTGCGCGCCTATCACCGGCTCCTCGTGTGGGACATCGAGAAGCGCCCGGCCGTGACCCGTGTCGCCGAAGCCGTGACGAGCCCGCTGATGGGCAAGAGCCTCGTTGTGTACGGACGGAAGCCGCCGTGTTGAACGCTGCGGAGCGGGCGGCAACGGTCGACAGCATCGCTTCGCTTCAGTTGTCGAACGGAATGATTCCTTGGTTCGACGGCGGGCACGCCGACCCGTGGAATCACGTCGAGGCGGCGATGGCGCTGTCCATCGGCGGACGCCGTCAGGAAGCCGAGGCGGCGTACGCATGGTTGGCGGCAACGCAGCACGACGACGGATCGTGGTGCTCGTACTACCTCGCCGGCAACGTGGTTGAGGACCCACGTCGCGACACGAACGTCTCGCTCTACATCGCGACCGGGGTGTGGCAGCACTACCTGTGCTCCGGCGACCGCGAGTTCCTGGCGTCGATGTTCCCGTTCGTCGAACGCGCCGTGCAGTTCGCTTTGCGGCTCCAACGACGCGACGGCGCGCTGCTCTGGTCGCTTGAGCTCGACGGGACGCCCGGCGGCTTCGCACTCCTCACCGGTTCATCGTCAGCGGCGTTCAGTTTGCGCTGCGCGATTGCGATCGTCGAAGAGCTCGGCCAGGAACGCCCTGAGTGGGAGCTCGCCGCCGGCCGGCTCGCGCACGCCGTGGCCCGCCAGCCCGAATCGTTCGAGCCGAAGGACCGCTGGGCGATGGATTGGTACTACCCGGTCCTGTGCGGTGCGCTCGCGGGCGACGCCGGGCGCGCCCGCCTCGCAGAGCGGTGGGACGCGTTCGTCATCGACGGCCGGGGTGTGCGCTGCGTGTCCGACCGTCCTTGGGTAACGGCAGCCGAGACTGCGGAGTGCGCGCTCGCCCACGATGTCGTCGGCGACACCCAGCGTGCACGCGAGTTGCTGTCGTCGACCCGCTCATTGCGCGACACCGACGGGTCGTACTGGACCGGGGTCGTCCTCCCGCAAGAAGTCAACTATCCGGGCGGCGAGCGCAGCTCTTACACCGCCGCCGCGGTCGTCCTGGCCGACGCCGCCCTCTCCGACTCGTCTCCCGCGTCAGCTCTCTTCCGCGGCACATCCCTCCCGACCTACGTAACCGCCGACATCGGCGTCGACACCGCAAGGGCGACTAGGGGGCTCTAAGCGATAGCCAGTTAGCGCCTAAAAGCCCCCTACTCGGGTTTTTGGAGGACGCGGAGGCTGCCGGTGGCGCCGACCTCGGTAAATCCATCGGAGTCGAGCGCTTGGCGGTACAGCTCGTAGGGCGGACGGCCGCCGTCAGCCGGGTCGGCGAACACGTCGTGGATCGCCAGCCAGCCGCCGGGGGCGATCTTGGGCGTCCACCCGATGTAATCCGACCATGCAGGCTCCGCGCCGTGGCCGCCGTCGATGAACAACAGGCTCAACGGCGTTGACCACGCGTGCGCGATGGCCGCCGACGGCCCGACCAACGCGATCACGGTGTCCTCGAGCTCGGCGGCTGCGATCGTGCGGCGAAAGAACGGCAACGTGTCCATGCGGCCGGTCTCCGGATCGACGACGTCGGGGTCGTGATGCTCCCATCCCGCCTGGTTCTCCTCGGAGCCGCGGTGATGGTCGAGCGAATACAGGATCGTTCCGCTCAGGCGCGTTGCGCTCCCGAGGTACACCGCGGACTTCCCGCAGTACGAACCGATCTCGAGCAATGGACCGAGACCGGACCGGGCGGCCGCCTCGCCGGCGTCGTGCAGCGCCAGCCCCTCGTCGTCGGGCATGAACCCCTTCGCGTCACGAGCGATCGCGAGCACGCGCGCGTCCATGGTCAGGTGGGAATACCCGTGCGGCCGTCGAGCGCCGGGGCGTCCTCGAGTTCCTCCGGGTGCGCCTTGAACAGGATCTTGTTGAAAATGATGAACTTCGCGATCCACAGCACACCGAACGCGGCGATTGATCCGCCGTTGATGAACATGGCCTGGATCAACTCGCTGTCGTAGCGGTCGCTCGCGAAGGCCGCAGTTATGCCAACTGTCCACGTCGAGAACGCCATGCCGAGGAACGCCAGCGCCCAGAACGGCGCGACCTCCTTCAGCAGGTGCGAGCGCCCGCGCTTGCCCCACGCCCAGTAGCGATTCAGGTAATACGACGGAACTGCGCCGATCGAGCTGGCGGCGATGTTCGCCGACCGCGGTTTCCAGTCGAGCAGCAGTGGCCCGAAGGCGACGAGCGCAATCTGACTGACCGCCACCGCGATCACCGAAACCAACGTGTACTTGATCGCCTTGCGGCCGCCCGGCGACAGCGCGCGCTCCTTGAACGACGAGACGAGGCCGGGCATCGGCCAACGTTAGAGGTCCGGCGCGGCCAACTAGAACTCGTTCGACCGTGCGATCGCGCCGAGCCATTGCGCGCTCGGCTTCGGTGTGCGGGTGAAGGTCTCGCGGTCGACGCCGACGAGGCCGAACGTCGGCCGGTAGCCCTGCGTCCACTCGAAGTTGTCGAGCAGCGTCCAGTAGACGTAGCCGCGGACGTCGAGTCCGTCGTCGAGGCATGCCTGCACGCCCCGCAGGGCCCGCGACACGTACTCGACGCGGTCGTCGTCGTTGTCCGTCCCGATGCCGTTCTCGGTCACCAGCACGGGGACGCCGTCGGTGACTTCCCATGCTCGGCGGATGGTGGCTTCGAGCGCCTCGGGCCAGAACTCGTAGCCCATCTGCACGACGGGCACCCCTTCCTCTGGGTCGAGCGTGCCGTCGGCGTCAACTCGTGCACGCGAGTAGGTCTGCACGCCGATGTAGTCGTCGCCGCGCGCCGCTTCGAGGTAGACGTCCTCCATGTTGCGTCGGATGCGATCGCGCTTCTGCTCGCCACCGTCGACCGCCTGGTAGTCGGTCATCGAGAGCGTGAGGCCCACCGGGAACGACCCCGGACCGGCCTTGATCGCGTCGCGGCTCTTGCGGTGGGCGTCGATGAACACGTCGTTGACTGCCCGCCGAAGTGCTGCGTCGCGGCGCCCGGGCGGGAAGTGCCCGGCCAGGTAGCCGATCGTGGCCACGACGTTCGGCTCGTTGAACGTGCACGCCCACCGGGTGACGTCGCCCAGACGTGCGGTCACCCGCGACGCGAACTCGGCGAAGCGGTCGGCGGTGTCGGGCTCTTCCCAACCGCCGAGGTGTGCGACCCAACGCGGCGTCGTGAAGTGGTGGTAGGTGACGATCGGATCGAGTCCGCGTTGGAGACACGCCTCGCAGACGCGGCGGTAGTGGTCGAGCGCAGCGTTCGACCACAGGCGCGACTCGGGCTGAATGCGGCTCCACTCGACCGAGAAGCGGTAGCTGTTGAACCCGAAGCTGGCGAGCAGGTCGAGATCCTCTTCGTAGCGGTGCCAGTGGTCGCACGCATCCCCGGACGGCTCGGTGCACGGCGAGGCGGAGTTGTGCTCCCAGGCCCACCAGTCGTTGTTCCAGTTGCCGCCTTCGACCTGATGGGCGGCCGTAGCCGTGCCCCATACGAATCCGTCCGGGAAGCGAGCCATGCCGGGCACCGTACCTGCGAGGATCATCCGATGAACCAAGACGCGTTGGACGACCTGGTCGGCCTGCTCGACCTCGAACGCATCGAGGTCAACATCTTCCGCGGGCAGAGCCCGGATGAAAACCGCCAGCGCGTGTTCGGCGGGCAAGTCGCAGGTCAGGCGCTGATCGCCGCTGGCCGCACGGTGGAAGAGAGCATCCCTGCGGGCCAACCGGCGCGGTCGGTCCACTCGTTGCACGCGTACTTCTTGCGCCCCGGTGACCCGACGACGCCGATCGTCTACGAGGTCGATCGCGTGCGGGACGGCCGGAGCTTCACGACCCGGCGCGTCACCGCGATCCAGCGTGGTCGCGCCATTTTCACTCTGGCCGCGAGCTTCCAGGTCGAGGAGCCCGGCGTCGACCACCAACTGCGGATGCCCGACGCGCCCGACGCCGAGTCACTCCCCGACTTCGTAACGCGCATGGCGCCCTTCGCCGAGCAGATGGGCGACTGGTACACGCGGCCGCGTCCGATCGACCTGCGCTTCGTCAGCGATCCTCCGCGAGGTGGCGACAGAACGCCGCGGCCTCCGACGCAGCAGGTGTGGTTTCGCGCCGACGGCAAACTGCCCGACGATCCGCTGCTGCACGTGTGCGTAGCGGCGTACGCGTCGGACATGACGTTGCTCGACTCGATCTTCCTCGCCCACGGCCTGCGTTGGGAGGACGGCAACATTCAGGGCGCCAGCCTCGACCACGCGATGTGGTTCCACCGCCCGTTCCGCGCCGACGAATGGCTGCTCTACGACCAGGTGAGCCCGTCGGCGTCAGGAGCACGGGGGTTCGCCGAGGGGCGCATCTTCACCCACGACGGCCGCCTCGCCGTCTCGGTAGTCCAGGAAGGCCTCGTCCGCGTCGTCAACAGCAAGTAGGGGGCTCCAGGGGGTAACCGGCTAGCCCGGAAAAGCCCCCTAGTTGCGATTGCTGGTTGCGCGGCCGCTCGACCCCACGTGGGTGACTAGCGCAGTCTCTGTGTCCGAGGATCGATCGAGTTGTGCTGACCGCTGGTCAGCGCTCGAGCCTCTCGAGTTGACAGGTCCACCGACCACAGCTGCCCGGGCGCAGGTCCATTTGCCCCCGGGACGCAGTTGTTGACGACGCCGCCTTCGACCGACGCTCCAACTCGGCATCCCCACGCGCGGTGCCCGTCGACGTCGCGGTCGAACAGGAGCGAGAGGCCATCCGCAGCCCACGCCGGCCGCCCGTCCCACGCGTCGCCGTCGGTGACCTGGCTCAATCCGGAGCCGTCGGTCCCGATCGAGTGGAGATGCGCAGGACCATCGCCTCGCGTACCCACGAACGCGATCCGTGTTCCATCCGGGGACCACACGGGCTGCAGCGCGTGCAACCCCTCGGGTGTCACACGGCGGGAGTCGCCGGAGCCGTTCGAGTCCGTTACCCAGATTGCCGCGGTGCCGGTGTCACCGATGCGGACGTACGCCAACTCCTCGCCGTCGGGCGACCACACCGGCTGAAAATTGTGGCCCTCGCCGCCCACGACCTTGCGATGCGCATGCGTGGCGCGCACGTTGACGTCGATCGTCGCCACCGCCCATCGGTGGGACTCTCCTTCCTCGGATGGGTGAGGACGGAAGGACACCGCAAGCGTTCGCCCGTCCGGCGACCAATCCGGATCGTCCCACTCCATGTTCAACTGGAACGTGCGCTCGGCGGTGCCATCGCGTCGGATCAGGCGCAGGCTGCCACCCGTTGTGTCTGTCGCTTCGTAGATGTAAGCGATCCAGGCGCCATCGGGCGAAATTGCAGGACGGCTCTTGACGCCACCGCCAGTCGTGATGACCCGCGCAGACGCAAGCGAGGTATCGGACAGGTAGATTTGCCACGCGCCGGAGCGGTCGCTCGCGAACACCGTCGCCTGGTTAGGCGTCTCGCGCTCCGTGCTTGACCCAGCTGTGTTCGATTGATCGCGATTGGGCGTTGACGCCAAGCCCGGTCGACGGCCAGCCGCCACGACCGGAGGCGTGCGCTCCTGGCCCTGCACCGAGGGTGCGGCGTCGAGATCACTTTCTCGTTCGTCGACGGTTCGTGTTCGGTCGTCGACGGTTCGCACGTCGGCCGGTCGGTCAGCGGGGGAAAGCGCTACGCCCACCGGGAAAGCAAGGCCAGCCAGTCCTAGTACTGCCAGCAAGCCCAGCCGGGTGCGGCGCGCCAGACCAACGCGCGCTGCCCGACTTCGGACGTCGTCCATGTCGAGTGGATGGGGCGGAGACCCCCCCGCCTGCTTCATCAATTGCCGAAACTCACTCATCGTCTTCAACCTCGAGTCCGCTCTCGCGCAACGCGCGGATCGCATCGGCCAGTAAGCCCTTCACTGTTCCCTCGGCACAGCCCATTCGCTCGGCCGTCGCCCTGACTGGTAGGTCTTGGAAGAACCGCAGGACGATCACCTCTCGCTGGCGCGGCGCGAGGCTGCGAACCGCTTCCCGCACGGCAACGACGGTTGGGCTGTCCCGATCCTCGTAAGAGTCAGGAGCGGGACCAGCGCGCACTTCGGCGCGGCGTAGCGCGCGGCGACGACGGAATGCAGAGTTCGCCAGGTTGATTGATACCCGGTGCAGCCAAGCTCCTGGTGCGTCCATGTTCCTCACGCGCGGCCAGTGCTTGACCGCTCGTGCTAGGGCCTCCTGCGTCAGGTCTTCGGCGAGCACTAGATCACCGACGTAGAGGCGCAACGTGCCAAAGAGGCGCTCGTATTCGCGATGACAGAACTCATCGACGGTCTCGACACTGTCGATCGTCTCAACGAGCTGCTCCACCGCGCTACCTCCG
This sequence comes from Acidimicrobiales bacterium, assembly GCA_035536375.1. Classification (GTDB taxonomy): domain Bacteria; phylum Actinomycetota; class Acidimicrobiia; order Acidimicrobiales; family JACCXE01; genus DATLOH01. Next base: position 3,476 of record DATLOH010000060.1, on the reverse strand, counting down.
CTCACATTGGAACAGACGCACGAGGCGGACGTTCGGTTGGGTCGCCTACGAAAGGACGTGAAGAATCTGCTGACGGCCGACGCGAAAGCGCGATCGTGCTAACCGCTGCCGTAGGTCCGCGTGATGATCTCGAGGAAGTGGCCGTCCGGGTTGCAGAAGTAGACGCCACGGCCGCCATCGTGGGTGTTGATCTGGCCGGGGCGGGAGCGGGCCGGGTCGGCCCAATACTCGAGCCCGCGCTCCTGAATACGGCCGAAAATCTCGTCGAACTCGGGCTCGGAAATGAGGAACGCGTAGTGCTGGGACTCGAACGGGCCGTCGGCGTCGATGAAGTCGAGCGAGACGTCGTTGCTCGTCTCCACGACCTGGAACGGGCCGAACACGGTTGGCGCGGGAAGTCCCAGTATCTCGGCGACGAACCGGGCCGCAGCCACGCTGTCACGGGCGTGCACGATCGTGTGGTTGAGCTGCACGGGCATGCCCGGATTGTCCCACGCCGCGAGCGCGCCCGCCCGGGGCGCCGTTAGCGTCGTTGGCGTGAAGAAGGCGTGCGCAACGGTGGCAATGCTCATGGTGCTCACCTCGTGCCGCTCGGACGCCCCCACGAAGCCGGTGGACGACGAGACGAAGCCCGGGGGCGGCGGCGCCCGCAGCGAAGTGCGCGTGCAACTCAACGAAGTGGCGACGCTCGACGAGCCAGTCGCGTTCGCCGTGCATCCGAGCGGGCCGTCACCCGTCTACATCGCCGAGAAAGGCGGCCGCGTGCGGGCGCTCGACGTCAACGGGGAAGGCTCGGCGAGCGAGCAGCCCGATTCCGTTCTCGACGTCAGCGACGAGGTATCGACCGGAAGTGAGCAAGGGCTGCTCGGCATTGCGTTCCATCCGACGGGGACCCGGCTCTATGCGAACTTCACGAACCGGGCCGGCGACACGCGGGTGGTCGAGTACCCCTTCGCGGACGGTAAGGCCGACAAATCGCAGGCCAGGACACTGCTCGCGGTCGACCAGCCCTTCGCGAATCACAACGGCGGCCACCTCGTCTTCGGTCCAGACAAGATGCTCTACATCGGGCTCGGCGACGGCGGCAGCGGAGGCGACCCCCAAGGCAACGGCCAGAAGCTGTCGACACTGCTGGGAAAGATCCTGCGCATCGAGCCGACCGCTAGCGGTTACTCGGCCCCCACCGACAACCCGTTCGTGGCGAAGCCGGTCGAAGGCGCACGCCCCGAGATCTGGCACTTCGGCTTGCGCAACCCGTGGCGGTTCAGTTTCGACCGCGCCAACGGCGACCTGTGGATCGCCGACGTCGGCCAAGACGAGTGGGAAGAGATCAACCACGTCGACGGCGACAAGGGCGGCATCAACTTCGGGTGGAACCGTCGCGAAGGCAAGCATCGGTTCCTCGGAGCGGAAGTGGCTGACGCGGTCGATCCCGAGATCGAGCTTTCGCACTCCGACGGCAACTGCTCGGTCACCGGCGGGTACGTGTACCGGGGCGCCAAGATCGCCGCGCTCACGGGCAAGTACGTGTTCGGCGACTTCTGCCGCGGCGAGCTCATGGCCGCGTCGGGCGGGCGGGCCTCCGAGCTCGGCGCGAAGGTCGAAAACCTCGCCGCCTTTGGTCAGGACGCCGACGGCGAGCTGTGGGCTCTGTCGCTGAATGGCCCGGTCTACCGGCTGGTCGGTGCGTCATGAATCGCCTGCGGGTGCTCGGAGCAATTGCGGCTGCGGAGCTCGTGCTCGCGGCGGCGTTCTTCGGCGTGCACGACGACGCAGCCGACAAGTCCGACGTCGCCGCCGGCGCCGCTTCGACGACCACCTCCTCGGGGGACGGCGACACGACCACGAGCGCCCTCGAAGGCGCCACGACCAGCACTGAAGCTCCGGTGGCGACAACTACACCGCCGTCGCCGTTGTCGCCGGCAACCACGCGCCGTGCGACTGCGACCACCGGCCGCAGTGGCGCGACTACGCCGCCAGGTCCCGCGGACCGCGTCGTGCTCCAGCGCATGGCCACGCTTTCGCAGCCGATTGCGTTCGCGGCGCGACCCGGTGAGGACACGGTGATGTACGTCGGCGAGAAGGGCGGCCGTGTCCGCTCGCTCACGATCAACGGCGACGGCAGCGGCGCGACCCTCAACCCGACCGTCGTGCTCGATATCACCACGAAGGTTTCCAAGGGCGGCGAGCAAGGCCTGCTCGGGATTGCGTTCGCGCCGAGCGGGACGCAGCTCTACGTCAACTACACCGACACCGCGGGTGACACGCGCATCGCCGAGTACCCGTTCGCAAACGGCCAGGCCAACGCCGGCGCCGAGCGCATCGTCCTCACCGTCGACCAGCCGTACGCGAACCACAACGGCGGCCACGTGACATTCGGTCCCGACGGTTTGCTCTACATCGCGCTCGGCGACGGCGGCAGCGCGGGTGATCCGGAGGGTTACGGCCAGCGCCTCGACACGCTGCTCGGAAAGATCCTGCGCATCGATCCGCGTGTCGCAGGCAGCCAGCCGTACACGGTCCCCGCGGACAACCCCTTCGTCGGCCGAAGCGGAGTTCGTCCCGAGATCTGGCACTACGGGCTGCGCAACCCGTGGCGGTTCAGTTTTGATCGCAGCACCGGTGAGCAGTGGATCGCCGACGTTGGGCAAGGTGCGTGGGAAGAGGTCAACCACATCGCCGCGGCTCGGTCCGGCGTGAACTTCGGATGGAATCGCCGCGAGGGCGCGCACAGCTACACCGGCGGCTCGGCGCCACCGGGTGCCGTCGATCCCGAATACGAGCTGTCGCACGGCGCCGGGAACTGCTCGATAACGGGCGGCTTCGTCTATCGGGGCGGCGTGATCCGCGGCCTCGACGGCACGTACGTCTTCGCCGACTTCTGCCGAGGTCGCCTCGTCGGCGCAAGCGGCGGCGCCATCCGCGAGCTCGACGCGTCAATCGAGTCGCCGTCGAGCTTCGGCGAGGACGCGAACGGCGAGCTTTGGGTGTCGTCGCTCGCCGGTGGCGTGTTCCGCCTGTCGCGAGTGCGGGCGGCGTGAGACGCGCCGCGGCTGTTGCGGTCGTCGTCGCGCTGGCGACCGCAGCGTGCTCAGGGAACGGCGACAAGCCGAAGGGCCCCGCGTCGATGGCCGCCCCAACCACCAGCACGACCTCGACCACCGTGCCCCCGACGACCACGTCGACCGCGCTGTCGACCGACGCCGTCAACGCCGCCGACGCTCGCGGCCTGGCGGCGATCATCGAGCGCGCGGCGGCCACCATCGCCGCGCCGCCGTCGGACGCTTCGCTCACCTCAGCCGCACTCGACCAGCAACTCGCCTACCGCCGCCTGGCGCGCGACGCCGCTCTCGAGAAGGCCGTCCTCGCGCTGCTGTCACCTCCGTTGCGAGCGCCGGCGACCACCAACGTTGCCGCTGGCCGCGACCTGATCTCGCTGTCGCCGCCGAAGAACCCCGCGCCACCAGCGGCGGGGC
>DATLOH010000059.1:0-3542 GCA_035536375.1 Acidimicrobiales bacterium | reverse complement strand
CTCGGCCGCGAGCCCGCGGTCGCGCAGCACGAGCGCGGAGTAGGCCAAGCCGACCGCGACCTCCGACAGGTTCTTCATCTCGACCAGCACGTCGATGGCGCGATCGAGATCGGACGGCGTCTCCTCGCTCGACGCTTCCGGGGGCTCGTAACTCGGCGCGCCGGCCATCGCACGAAGCCGCGGAATACCTGCGGATGCGCCCTGCACGAACAGCACGTCCGCCGGGATGAGCACCTCGTCGCCGTGCACGTCGGTGATCCACTGTCGACCGCGCCGAATCGCCACGACGCGCATCCCGCACACCGTCGGCAGCTCGAGCGCAGACAGGGGCCGGTGAGCCATGTGCGAGTTGTCGCGCACACGCGCTCGATGCGAGACCTCCTCGGCTGCAGACAAGTCGGCCACCAACGCACGTGGGATGCCCAGCCGGCGGGTGACGATGTTGCCGATGTCGACGGCCGCGTCGCCGATGCGCTCAATGGCGCTGATCACGGAGAGGACCGAGGCCATCGCCTCGGCGTCACGCGGCGAGCGGGCGGCGACGACGCACGTCGAACGCATGCTGTGCACGAGCTCGGAGAGGCGCTCCTCGAGCTCGCCGACCTCGTCGGCCATGCCCGGATCACCGAAGTAGACAGCCGCGTAGGCCAGATCCACCATCAACTCGGAGGTGTCCTTGGCCTCCGAGAGCATCGTGCGCAGGTTGCGGGGTCGGTCGTCTGACATGCCTGTTTCCTTTATGAGCCTACGCCGAAGGCGAGCAGTGCGAGGATGAGTGAGATGGCGCCGACAAGGTCCATCGACGACGTGATCAACGGGATTCCGTGGTTGTCGGGATCTAGCCCAAGCCGATAGGCAGCGACGCTGCCGTAGTAGGCGACGAGCACGGCGACGACCGTCGAGGCGAGCCCGCCGAGCAGCGCGACCCCGACCATTGTCAGCGTGCCCGGGCTGGCGAGGCCGAAGATCAACGCGACGAGATCGGCCGAGAGGGCCACGAAGACGAAGGTCGGCACTGCGAACACGAACGCCAGCACCATGTCGTCACGCGCCAAGCGTGTCGGCCACGGGCGGGGATCGATGGTTCCGAGGTGCAGCTTTGTGCCGAGCCGGCTTGCGACGATCCCCCCCAGCGCGCCGGTGTCCTCGAGGAACGGCGGAATCAGGACCAGCAGCGCAGGGAAGGCGAGGAAGTGCTCGAGACGCTTCTCGATCGTCAGGCCAGCGACCACGTCCACGAGGCCGGCGATGAGCAGAACCGGGAGGGACTCGATGACGATCCGTCGCAACAGCGGTTCCTTGGTCCGCCATGCGGCGACGACGCCCGCGGCCGCCAACGCGCCCGCCACTACGGCGACCGACGGCGTAACGCCCGGGCGGTCGACGAGCAGCGCGGCAACGACAAGCGCGGGCAGCGTGACCATGTCTCCCGCAGCGGTGATGAGCGGCGCGGCGACATTGTCCATGTCCCAGCCGCGCCGCTCGGACTGCGCGGCGATCGCAAGCGTCAGTCCCAGGACGAAGATCGACGACAAGACGCCGCCCAGCAGTGACACCACAACGAAGTCGGCGATGGAGATCGTTTCGAGGCCGAACGCTGTGGCGACCGTCTTAGCCAGGAACGCCAGCGCGACGGACAGCACGAGCGTGAGCAACGTGGCCGCAAGCACGTTCTGTCCGACCACGGTGTTACGGCGGCGCGTGAGGCTGAATGTGCCTGCGTGGATCGCTGTGCCGAGGCGGCTGCCGAGCGCTCCGAAGATGTTGCCGCGCATGCCGATCGCCGCGGGCACGAGGACGAGTAGACCGGGAAGCCGGTCGAGGGTTCCGGTGAGGGCGCCGAGGGTGGCGCCCGCAATCAGGTCACCGACAGAGCTGACAGCGAGCGCGGCGAGACCTTGACGGAACCCCGCCACGTCCGAGACGAGCGCGCGCCGCAGGCGCGTGAGCTGACCGCGTCCACGCACGACTCGGAGGCTCCGCCATCGACCGCATCGGTCGACTCTAAACCGCGCTTCGCCTACGTTCGGTCCATGGCCGACCTCGACGCGCTTATCGACGAATGGATCGACAACGAACTGGAAGAGTCGCCCGTGCGCGCCACCCAGCTCGGCATCGACGGATACGACGACCGCCTTGGTGACTACAGCGCAGAGGGTTTCGCGCGTCGCGACCGCTCGGACGCCGCGTGGTTGAAAGGCCTCGACGAGGTGGAGGAGGCCGGGCTGTCGCTCGACCAGCGACTCGACCTCGGACTGCTGCGCGCCGCGCTACGCGGTCGGGCCGTCGGCGCCGACTGGGCGGGCTGGAAACGCGACCCGGGCGTGTATCCCGGCGTCGGGCTCGCCGGGGTGTTCACGTTGTTCCTGCACCGCGTCCATCCCGAGCCCGAGCTCGCACAGAGCGCGATCGCGCGGCTGCGCGAAGTGCCGCGCGTGCTCGCCGAGGGCAAGGCCAATCTGGACGCCAACCTGGTGGCGCCGCTCTTCGTCGAGCGGGCAACCGGGTCGATCAAGGCGGGCATCGGCTACATGCGCTCGATGGTTCCCGCCGAGGTGAGTGACCCCGCGCTGCGCACCGAGGTAGCCGAGGCCGGCGAGGTCGCGGCCGCCGCGTTGGAGGACTACCTCGCGTTCGTCGAGGACCTTGCCACGCGCGCTCGCGGCGACTGGCAGTTCGGCGAGGCGCGCTACAGCTCGTTGCTCCAGGACAAAGAGCTGCTCGGGTACGGAACCAGCGAGCTGCACGAGCGCGGAGTCGCCGCGTACGCGGCGTTAGAGAGTGAGCTCGCCGATGTCGCCGAGCGCATCGCCGGCACGCGCGATTGGCGCAGCGTCAACAAGCAGCTCACCGAGGACCACCCGAAGTCGCCCGACGACATGCGCGCGACCTACGAAGAGTGGACGCAGAAAGCCCGCCAGTTCCTGATCGACCACGAGCTCGTCACCCTCGCCGACGGCGAGCGCTGCGAGGTGGTGCCGTCGCCGCCGTTCCAGCGTCCCGTGCTTGCGGTCGCTTCGTACGCGACTCCCCCGGCCTTCAAGCCGACATTGCTCGGGCACTTCTTCGTACCCTTCCCGCCCGACGGCACGACCGAGGATGAGGTGCAGAAGCGGCTCGCCTCGAACAGCTACCACACGATCCCGACGGTCGCCGTGCACGAGGCGTACCCCGGTCACCACTGGCACCTCACGTGGGCGCAGGGCAACGCCCGCAAGCTGCGCAAGATGGTGATGACGCCGTACGTCTCAGAGGGCTGGGCGCTGTACGCCGAGCGGGTGATGCTCGAGCACGGCTTCTTCGAGAACGACGCGCAGATCCTCGGGCATCTCGACGCACGGATCTTCCGCGCCGCGCGCATCGTCGTCGACACCGCGCTGCACACCGGCGAGATGACCTTTGACGAGGCCGTCGCGCACATGACCAACAACACCGCGCTCTCGGAACCGACGGCCAAAGCCGAGGTCGGCCGCTACTGCGCCTGGCCCACTCAGGCACCGAGCTACCTGACCGGTTGCCTCGAGATCGAGCGCATCCGTCAA
>DATLOH010000058.1:0-15241 GCA_035536375.1 Acidimicrobiales bacterium | reverse complement strand
GCCGGGAAGTCACGTGCGGGCTCGCCCGGTCCGAGCACCTTCTCGATGTGATCGGCCTGAGCCAGCGGCGCGAAGAACAGTGCGGCGACAGCTGTCAGAAGAAGACTGCGACCCCAGCGCATAAGTACGAAGGATGCCACGCAGCACACCATGCGGCGGCGAAACCAGCGAGTCCGACCCCTATCGCAACGCGCGCACCTGACTCCGATCTAATGGAGCGCATGCTTGAACGGTGCCCCGTTTGCGACTCGGCGACAACGCCACGCCTGATGATGCCGAACCCCTTTCTGGAAGTCATCGATCCGCTCGACGTCCGGGAGTGCAACTCGTGCCAGCTTCTATATGTTGCGGACGAGGTGACTTCAGCACACCTCGACTTGGTCTATGGGCGCGGTGACGCTTCCGGGTCCGAGCAGTACTACGAAGTGACGGAGTTCGAGGCGCGCTCGAAAGCGAAACGCGCGGTAAGAGATCTTCGAACGTTGCTGCCACGGGCCGCAGCGCCAGTAGTCGACATCGGGTTCGGGTTCGGGCACTTCCTCGAAGAGTTTGCTGCAGGCGGACCACCGGAAGTCGTCGGGCAAGAGTTCTCGGCTGCTCATCTGGAACGCTTCCGGGCTCGCGGCGTCCGGACAGTCGAACAACTCGACGAGCTCGAGGCCGGATCGTCTTCCGCTGCCGTGATGCTTGACGTCGCGGAACACGTCATCGACGCCAACGCGACCTTTCGCGAGATCCACCGACTGCTCGCTCCCGGCGGCATCCTCTACGTCCACACGCCACGACGCTGCATGTGGGACTCGCTCGCTCTGCTCGCCAACCGAACGAACCTGCGCCGCGCGGCCCGGCTTTGGTTGCGGACGCGCGTCAGCATCTTTCACCTGCGGCTCTGGTCGGACTCGGCGCTCAAGGAGAGTCTGAAGCGGTCCGGCTTCGCCATTGAGTCGTTCCAACGCGAACTCGAACTCAGCTGGCCGCTGCGCAGGTACGTCGAGGTGTACCTCACACAACAGCTGCGGTCGCCGCGCCTTCGCCGACTCCTCGAGGTGACGATTACAGCCGCTGTTTCTGTCCCGCTGCGGCTCGGGCTCCTGCGCAACAAGGCCATCGTCGTCGCTCGCAAGGTGTGAGCCGCCAGCTATTGACGTCTTGAGGCGGGCGTCGAAACGGCTTCCGGTGCTCTGAGCGTGCTCTCGCGGCACGGCATGCACTTCACGGAGACTCCTAATTACACCCTTGTAATTCGCTGTGGAGTTTGAGACAATGGAGCCACGCTCGTGGGCAGGCGTGACTGCCCTCCTTCCATCACCACTTATGCGTGAAGGAGTACCGCGTGTTCGACGCGTGGGCCGAGCAGATCGACGAGTTGGAGATCCCTGTGGATCCCGCGTCGCTCACGCGCGCCGTCTCGGTCTACGGGCAGTTGCACGCAAGGCTCGTCGACACCGTCAGCAAGTTCGACATGCGAGAGCTGTGGGATCTCGACGGGTCGACCTCGATGATTGCGTGGCTCAAGGCCCGCGGTCTGTTGGTGGGTGATGCGACAACGCTCACCCGTACGGCTCGACAGTTGCGCTCGTTCCCGACGCTGGCTGCCGCATCGATGTCGGGCGAGCTGTCGCAAGGGCAGGTCAAGGCGATCCTGTCGTGCGTGCAGGAACGACACCGCGAGCTGTTCCAGGAGCACGAGCCCGTTGTCGTGCCGTCGCTCGTGGGCCTGAGCGTCGACGACACGCACAAGGCGATGCTGCACTGGCGCGAGAAGGCCGAGGCGTTGATCGAGCGACCACTGCCGCCAGAAGATCCGTCTCGCACCGCGTCCCTGAGCCAGACCCTCGACGGTCGCTGGTACCTCGATGGTTCGTTCGACGCCGAGGCCGGCGCGGTCATAGACACCGCCATTCGCGTTGCGAGCGATTCCGATTGGAAGCGCCTTCCGGGTGAGCGTCGCGCCGACGCCATGGTCGACATCTTCCGCTTCTTCCTCGACAACCAGCAGATGCATCCCGGGCCACGGCATCGCCCGCACGTCAACATCGTGATCAACGGCGACTCCATTGGCACCAACCACCTCGAAGGGGAGATCGCCGAGACGCGGCTGCCGCTCGACAGCCCGACGCTGAGTCGGCTGCTGTGCGACTGCGCGCTGCACCGCGTCTTGCTCGACGCCAAGTCCGCGGTGCTCGACTACGGCCTGAGCACGCGGACGATCAACTCGGGCCTGTGGAACACGCTGGTCCTGCGCGACCGCCACTGCCGGTTCCCCGGCTGCGACCGCCCGCCCACGTGGTGCGAGGGCCATCACGTGAAGTACTTCTCGGATGGCGGCCCAACCCGCCTCGACAACCTCGTCTTGCTCTGCTCGAAGCACCACCACCGACTGCACCGGCAGAACTGGGATGCGCGGCTAGAGCCCGACGGCAGCTTCGTGGTGCGCGGCGAAGGCGGCTTGGAGATGCGGTCCCGACCACCGAATCGACAACCCGTCGCGTCGTAAGGGCGCTTCCGAGCAAGCCGCAGTGCACAGATGTCGATCTGGGTAGCAGCCCGCGCTTACGCGCGGGCTTACGGCGCGGGATGGGCCACGAGCTCGCACTGGCGGCCGCGGTCGAGCACGCAGCGCAGCTTGGCGATGACGTTGCGGTTGAGCAGGAGCTGATCGTCGAGGTCCTGCTGCGAGGCGTCGGACAGGACCCACCCAAGCGGGGCCTCGCCGCCGGGGTGGGCCTTGGTGGTGATGCGGAAGAAATACGGGTCGAAGAGGCGCTCGGCGGACTGGCGGGCGGCGGTGGCGATGCCGCCGGGTGCGCGCTGCTGGCCGCGGAGGGGGACGGCGAGTTCGTTCGGGCGCTTGTCCTGCTGCTGCGCCTTGGCGAGGTCGTATCCGTTGTCGATCTGAAGGAAAATCGGAAGCGCAGGCGCCGCGGTCTTGTGGGCGAGCGCCTTCGACCACAGCTCGGTAAGCGTGGATGCGGCCGACGTGTCGCGATACCCGCCGTCGACCACGAACGTCGTGCCGTCACCCGCCTTGCAGGTCTCGAGACGGCCCGACGGGCTGACGAACGGGAACCGGGCCGAGAGCAGCGCGGCGGTTGACAGGCGGATGTCCTCGTCGGGGCACAGGAAGTCGGTCAGGTCCGATGTTGCGTCGAGTGCGGCGGCGACGTCCTCGCCGTTGGTCGGTTCACCCGGCGCCACGGGCTCGTTGTCGATGCGCCCGCAATCCTCCGGACCGCGTCGGCCGTTGGTGTCGAGGCGCGATATCGCGACCCGACATGCACTGTCGACCGCGAAGCCGTTCAGGATCGTGAGCGGCTGACGGGAATTGGTCTGCGTAGCCAGAAAGCCGCGCGCCAGCGCAGACGTGGTGCGCCCCGGCCATGCCCGCTCCCACGCCTGCTCGAGCACCGCGGCGCGGTCGTCGACGTCGCTGCGGCGCACGAACGTGTTCGGCACATCGATGAACAGGAACCGCGCCAGCGTCGGCGAGAGGAAGTCATCGTCGAGCAGGTCGCGGTACCAGCGGGGGCGCTCGTCGGGCGTGAGGATGTGCGCGTTGTAGGTGACGAGCCCGAGGCTGCCGCCGGAGATGCCCGAGGACACGACGAAGCGGCTTCGGCGTGCCTCGGTGACGTCGATGCCGGCTGGGGCGCCGCACGGGTCGGTGCCTGCGAAGTCGCGTTCGAATACGCAGTCCAGAACTGCGGCTGTCCAGTAAGCGGCGCGGATGCCGCCGCCCGAGGCGCTCACCGAAAGCATCGGCACGTCACCCGACGGCGTCTGCCTCGGCTCCCAGCGCGACGCGACCTCGGCGATCGAGCGGCCGCGGCCGTCGACACCCGACGCACTGATGCGGCGGGCGTTGTGGAAACCGCCGGGGTCGAGCAGGCCGGCGAGGAGCGCCCAGGCAACGATGCCGCTCACGAGCGGCGGTCGATGGATGCGCAAGATGCGCAGGCTCGCCGGCAACGCCCACGCCCGCGAGCTTGGCGAGCGCATGGCGCGGCTGCCCAGCGCGTTCAGCGCGCGGATAGACCACGCGATCACCGACAGGAACAGCGCAAGGACGCCGACGGCGCCGATCGAGCGCGTCGACTCGAACGTCGAGCGATCGGCCATCACCGTGAGGAGCGCGGACAGCAGCACCGCGAGCGAGCCAAGCAGGGTGATCCTGCGCCGGGTCGGGCTTGGTTCGACCCACTCGAGGCCGCGCCGCAGGGCCCACAGGAAGGCGACCGTCACCAGCAACAGGAAGGTGCCCCACAGCACGTCCCATCCGGTGCCGGTGGTCAGGGCCGACGGGAGGCTCGAGAAACGGTTGAACACCGCACTGCTTGCGTTGGTGGTGACGACTGTCGACCACAGAGCGACGAGCGGGACGACGGCGATGAGGCTGGCTACACGTCGATGCAGAACTGGCGTGGCGGATCGGTTCGGGTCTGTGATCACTCCCCCACCGCCGGGGGTTGCGGCCGACTGCTCTGCATCGCCGACGGTCTTCTCGAGGAAGCACGACGCCAGGTAGAGCGCGGCGAGAAGGAAGAACGGGATCGACAGGCCGGGAGCGTCCGACGTCGCTACCGGAACGCCGAGCAGACCAACGGCAACGCCGGCGGCGAAGCGCGTGCGGCCGGCGACGACGTCGACGGGCCCGCGGGCTGTGGGGTCGGTCGACGAGCTCAACGCACAAGCGGCGAGCACGAAGGAGAAGAGCGTGGTGAGCAAGCCGGCCCAGACCCAGCGCACGAGATCCCAGCCGCGCACCACGTCGACCGCCTGAGCGTTTCGCACCGCGAGCACGAAGATCAGCGCAAGCACGATCTGCGGAGCGAAGTCGACGAGTGTGCGCGTGTTCTTGCGCAGCCACGCCAGCGCCGCGGCCACGAGTGGCAGCACGACGACGAGCAGCGCCGCCCACTTCACGAGGCCGGCGACCCACGCGAGGTTCGCAGCTACTGCGGCGGAACGAGCATTGAAGACCGCGTCGACTGCGTTGTAGACGGCAATGTTCTCGACGACGTCGGCGGCTACTGCAACGCCGAGCGCAACCTCGAGACTGCGCTGGCCGGTAAGGGTGCGGTAGGCCTGCTCGACGGAGTCCTGCCCGGCACCGGTGGGCTGGCGGCGCCGCACGAGGATCAGGGACCACAGGGCGAGCGCGTAGAGCGGTACGAACAGGAAGGTGTCAACGGCCGCAAAGGCACCGGTGAGCTCGCGACCATTGCTGATGTCGACGTTGCGCGGCGGATCGGCCAGGCGCGCGCAGGTTGTCTTCGCGGCGGCGGCGACGCCCTCGGCGGTCGGCTCGTCCTCGCCGCGCGTCGACGCCGCCGTCTCACGGCGCAGCGCGCAGTCGTGGTCCTTCCAGTCCCGGACGATCTCGGTGACGCGATCGGTGTTCGGTGCGCGCGGCGCGGTGAGGTTGAACGAAAGGTCGGTAATCGATCCGCCGGCGCGGTTGTCGAGATGAAGCTCGCCGCTCAACCCGTCGACTGCGCTGAGGAACTGGAACACAGCCAACGCGGCAGCGGCCAGAAGGCCGAGCACGAATCGGTTGCCGACGCGCTGCTCGAATCGGTTCAGTTGTGTGATCGGCGAATAAGTCGTCGACATCGTGCCTCGCCCCCTGCGGCACCCACAGCCGCGCCGCAACTATGCGGCGCGCGCGCTTCTGCGACAACTACCCGCCGGCGGGCGGGCCGTGCCAGGCGAGGAGAACGAGGGTGGCGTCGTCCTGAAGCACGCCGCGCTGGTGGGCGAGCACCGCGTGGCCGAGCTGGCGCAGGATCTCCGGGCCGGTGCCGCCGGTCGACGCCGTCCGCTGCGCAAAGTCGACGAGGCGATGGCGCCCGAACTGCGTGCCGTCGGGGTCGCGCGCTTCGGTGATGCCGTCGGTGGCGAAGAGCACGAGATCGCCGGGCTCGAGCGTGGTCTCGGCCACCGACGGCGCACCTGGTGTCATCGACGCCAGTCCGGCCGGGAGCGCCACCTCGGACACGAGATCGATCCCTTGTCCGTCGCGGATGAGGACCGCCGGCGGAATGCCGGCGTTGAGCCACTCGAGCTTCCCGGTGGAAAGCGTCAGCTGTGCGAGCTGCGCGGCGCAGAACTTCTCGACACCGAACTGGCTGTTGATGGTGGCGTCCATGTCGGCGTAGGTCTCGAGGAGTGTGCAATCGCGACGGCGGCAGTAGCGGTAGCTGCCGACGGCAAGGTTGGCGATACGCGCCGCTTCGAGTTGGTGACCCACGGCGTCGAGCACGGTGAGGTGGACGGTGTCGCCGTTGATGGCGTAATCGAACGTGTCGCCGGCGATGCGGTAAGCGGGCTCGAGCAGTCCCGTGATGGTGACGTTGTGCCCCGAATAGGTGAGCGGGGGCAACATCGACCAGCGCATCTCGGCCGCAAGCGTCATCTCGCGTGTGCGACGGGTGCGAATGATGACGTCGCCGTAGGCCTGCTTGTTGGCGACCAGTTCGCCGACGAGGTTCGAGAAAGCGAGGCAGTGGGCAATCGTCTCGTGCGAGCGGTCGGACACGACGCACGTCGTGACCCCGATGCGCTCGGAGCTGTCGAGCAGCGGCAACCAGATGCGACCCGCACCGTCGGGCGCGCCTGGCCCGTCGGGGACTACGGGCCGCTCGCTGCGGTACGCGTGCCCGCCCTCTGACTCGTCGATCGACAATGCGTCGACCACTGCGAGGCCGGGCGACCGCAGCGCGGTCAAAGTGATCTGTTCGATGTCGGCGAGGTAGATGACGAAGTCTTCTAAGCCGTTGCGCGCGGCGATGTCGACGACCGTCGCCGCAAGGTCGTCCGGATGCAGGAACGTGCTCGCGAGCGACAGTTCCCTTAGCGCGGGGTCGCTGTTCATCTCAGAACAGGGCCGGCGGAGGCGGAGGTTCGACCTCGTGCTGCGGCGCGTACCAGGGCAGGCCCTGCATGAACACCCACGTGCGCCGGTGGATTGCGCTCGGTCCGAAACCGCGCAGGGCGACTTTGTGCTTCGGGCACGGATAGCCCTTGTTGAGGTCGAAGTCGTAGCCCGGGAAGTTCGGCGCCTCGGTGCGCATGATGCGATCGCGGGTCACCTTGGCAAGGATCGACGCCGCCGCGATCGACAAACAGCGGGCGTCACCTTTGACGAGTCGCTGCACGTTGCCGGTGCCGACGAAATCCCAGTTGCCGTCGAGCAGGACGCGGTCGACGGTCACGCCGAGCCCCGTGAGCGCGCGCTGCGCCGCGAGTTTCTGGGCGGCCGACATGCCGAGCGTCTCGCACTCCTCCACCGAGGCGTGGCCGACGGCCCATGCGTCGCACCACCCGGCGATGCGGTCGAAGAGCCGCTCGCGTTCGCGCTCGGTGAGCATTTTCGAGTCGCGCACGCCGTTCACCCGGCGTTCCTTCGGGAGCACCGCGGCGCCGACGCTCAACGGGCCTGCCCACGCGCCGCGACCGACCTCGTCCATCCCGACGACCACCTCATGGCCGGCCGACCACAGCGAGCGCTCCTCGCGCAGCGACGGCGGCGCGGTGCGGACCATGGGGCGACGGTACTGCCTTAGGTGCGGCCGACCGGCCGGCGCGCCACCACGAGGAACTGCCGGCCGAGCACACGCCACACGAGCGGCAGGCGGAGGTAAAGGCGCAACAGCCAGAGGGGCCGCTCACGCCCTTCGCTCATGGTGTACGGCAGGAACGCCGGCACCACGTCCTCGATTTCGTATCCACAGTCCCGCAGCAGCTCGACGAGGGAGCGCTCCGTGAGCGCGATGTGGTGGTCGTAGAAGTCCCAGTAGGCGCCGCCGACGAGCCGCGCGTTCGGGCCGAGCGCCACCAGACGTCCGCCCGGCCGCGTGCACCGGAACGCCTCTTCGATCGTGCGGCGCAGATCGGATTTGCTGGCGAGGTGCTCGAAGAAGTTGCTGGAGAAGACCACGTCGAGCGTTGCGTCGTCGAGCGGCCAGCGCTCGCTGCAGTCGTGGAGGAGCACTTCCACGCCCTCGTCGGCCAATTCGGCCACCGTGGGGTTGAGGTCCATCGCGATCCGACGTGTCGCCGTGACGTTGTTGACGAACTCGCCATAGCCGCAGCCAAGGTCGAGCACGGCCGAGGAGGCGGGGATGTACCGGGACAGATAATCAGTGAGGATCTGCCAGACGCGGTCGCGATATCCGGTGCGAGCGGCGAACCGGCGCTCGTAGATCCGTCGCAGCTCCTCGGCGGAGTGATCGCTCGGCACCGCCACAGCCTCCCAGACAGAGGAGCTACCAGGGTGATTGGCGAACTACAATCGTCAGCTGTCCGCGGCCACGAGGCCGCCCGGGAAGACTGGGATCCCTAAAACGATGCGTTTTCGTAGCGTTTCACTCGCCTTGGCGGGCGCCGCACTCGTCGCAACCGGCGCGCCGCCTGCGGCCGCTGTCAGCGTCTCCGTACCGGCGACCGCCATCGTGACTCCTGGCCTCGCGCAGCAGCTTCGGGGCGACCTCACCGAGCCGGCCGTGGCGTTCGTCCACTTCCGCTCCGGCTCCGCAGCGCAGCGCTCGAAGGTGCTCGACGCCGCGGGCCTCGAAACGGTGATGGCCATGCCCGAGATCAACACCACGGCCGTTACCGGCACGCTCGGCGCGATCGCGGCGCTGAAGACCTCGCCGCTGGTCGACCACCTTCAGGAGAACACCAAGCTCGAGTACTTCGACGACACCGCCGACTGGGCGACGCGGACCCGCCAGCTGCAGCTTCCGCTAGGCGGCGGCCCGTACCGCGACGGCGCCGGCAACATCCTCGACGGCACCGGCATCGGCATCGGCATCGTCGACAGCGGTGTCGACGCCAGCCACCCTGATCTGTCCAACCGCGTGGCTACAAACGTGCGCTTCGCATGCGTGCCGTTCATTACGACCGCCAATCCGCCCGACGGCTGCTACCCGACGCAGGCGGCGATCACCATGCCGAGCGGAACCAACAGCGATCTGCTGAGCGGCCACGGCACCACCGTCACCGGCATGGCCGTCGGCGACGGCAGCGCGTCGAGCGGCTACTTCAAGGGCACGGCTCCGGGAGCGAAGGCCCACGTGTTCGCTGCGGGCGCCGGCGGGCACGTGCTTTACGCGGTCCAGGCGCTGTCGTACCTCCACCGCAACTTCACAAGCTTCTCGCCCGCGATCCGCGTCGTGAACAACTCCTACGGCGGCGCAGGGCCCTACGACCCGCTCGATCCCGTCAGCCTCTGGGCGAACAAGCTCGTCGCCGACCGCGACGTCGTCATCACCTTCGCCGCCGGAAACGACGGAGGCGACGGCAGCACGCCGCTCACGTCGAGCTATTGCCGCAACCCGACGCCGGGCATCATCTGCGTCGCCAACTACGACGAAGCCAACACCGGCACGCGCAACGGTGATCTCGACGTCACGTCGTCACGCGGTCTCGCGGGCGAGGCGACGCAGAAGTCGTGGCCCGACATCTCCGCCCCGGGCGCGTTTGTCACCACCACCTGCGGTCGCCTTTCCGGCGTGCTTTGCGACTCGGTGGGCTTCGTGCTCCCGAGCGGCGCCCATGAGCCTCACTACGGCGACGCGTCGGGCACCTCACTGTCGGCACCGCTCGTCGCCGGTGCAGTGGCGCTCGTGCGCCAGGCCAAGCCAAGCCTCACGGCGGCGCAGGTCGAGGACGTCCTCAAGGACACCGCGCACAAGTTCGTGTTCGGCGCCGGTTACGTCACCGACGTCAACGACGCCGGGCGCACGACCAGTTCCGACAAGGGCGCCGGGCTGCTCGACCTGGTCGCGGCGGTCAACGACGCGCGGGTCGGCGCGCCGGGCGACAACGTGGCGGCGACACCGGTCACGATCGCTTCGGGCGACGGCGGCGACACCGTGTTCGGCGCCAACGACATCGTGAGCGTCGCCGCCGCACCGGGTGCGTCGGGCGTCACGTACACGATCACGGTGCGCGACGCGACGAACCGCTCGCCCGTCCTCGTACCCACGGTAAGCGTGCGTCAGCAGATCAACGGCGTGACCTACACGGCCACGGCGAGCCTGACCTCTGCCACGACGGCAACCGCGACAGGAGCGGCGACAGTGGCATCGATCGCCGGGAACGTGGTCACGCTGTTCGCCCCGTATACGAAGCTCGGGAACCCGGCCGTAGGCGACGCCGCTTACAACGTGTTCGCCACGAGCTACCTCGGGGTGGTCCAGGACGCTGCGCCGGGGCCGCAGCCGGGCCTGGCGCTCGACTCACTGCTGCGCCCGCAAGCGGTGCACTTCGCCGTCAGGTAATCACATCGATCTGAACCGGCAACTCGCGCCCGACGACGCCGTGTTCGAACCTGGGACCAGGGTCGAAGTCCGCCAGCGTTTCGACGGCCGCTGGGCGCGGGGGTTCATTGTCGACAGCCAGGACACCGACGGCTACCGCCTCCGCCGCCCGTCCGACGACACCATCCTCCCGGTCGCGTTCCCGCCCGAGGACCTCCGCGAGGAACGGAAGCGCCAGGGCATGTGGTGGGCCTAACCCGCCACACCCGCTGAGTACCGTCCCGCAGCAGCTCGTCTCCACTCCCCCGTTCACTTTGGTGAGCCTTTAGGGCCGTGATTTCGTCGTTGGGAGCAGAAATCACGTCCCTAAGTGCGCTTCAAACGAATGGGAGCGCGTCGTGCGACGCATGTTCAATGCAAAGGAAGCGAAGTCGAAGGGCGTCACGCCCTCGGCGCTGAAGTGGGGGGCGGGGCACGGGCGGTGGCAGCGGGTTGGGCGTGGCATCTACGGGGCGGGCGGGGCGCCGCTCTCGGAGCTCGAGATCGCGGTCGGGACGAGCATGGGCGTAGCGGGCATCGCAGGCGGGCGCTTGGCCGGAGTACTGCTCGGGCTCGATGCGGTGACGCTGGACGGGCCCGACTTCACGGTGCCGCCCGGCTCGAGCAACCGGAGGCCGGGTGTACGTCGCCGAGCGCTGCCCGCAGACCGGGTGATGGCCGTGCACGGCGTGCCATGCACCGACGGGCTTCAGACGCTGATCGACCTTGCGGCGATGCTCGACGATCTGACATGGGAGCAGGCGCTCGAATCAGCTCTCCGTAGGTGCCTCACGTCCGTCGCGGCGATCGAAGCGGTGTTGCCGGCGCTGGGTCGGGCGCGCACGCCGGGCGTGGCGCGCATCCGGCGAGTCCTGGCCCTGCGGCCACCGGGCGCGCCGCCCACGGAAAGCCTGCTCGAAACCTTGATGGTCCAGCTCATACGAACAACGTCGGGCGTGCCTGAGCCGGTGCGACAGCACGAGGTGTACGACGTGCACGGGCGGTTTGTCGCTCGCCTCGATCTCGCTTGGCCAATGGAAGGCGCATTCGCCGAGCTCGACGGGCAATTTCACGAGGGTCAGCCGGTGTACGACGCCAGCCGCGAGACCGCGGTCGTCGCCGCGACCGGATGGCTCTGTGGCCGATGGACTTGGCGCGAGGTGGTGTTCAACCCGCGCGCCTGCGGGCGACGCGTGCGCGCGGTGATCGGCCAGGCAGCGCGACGGCCGCTCCCGCCCGCTAGCTCTTGAGGGCGGTGATGAAGTCGTCGACGGGCATGGCGGTGAGGGTGAGCGTCTTCACCGTGCCGCGTGATGCGAGGGACATGGCGACGCGGGCCATGACCTTCTCGTCGGGCGCTTCGAGGATGTTGCAGAAGTCGTAGGCGCCGAGCAGCGCGTACTGCGCGATGACCTTGACGCCCATCGCTTCGACTTCTGAATTGACACCCTTGATCCGCTCGGGCTCGTCCAGCACTCGGGCGGCCCCGTCAGGCCCCAGGGTCGACAACATGATGAAGGTCGGCACGTGCGCACCCTATGCGGACTGCGCCGCCGCGTTCGAGAAGGTACAAAGACTGGATGGCGCGCCGGGTTTCGATCGTTCCTCACACGCACTGGGACCGCGAGTGGTACGCGCCCTTCCAAAGCTTCCGCCTGCGACTCGTCGACCTGCTCGACTCGTTCTTGCCCGCTGTCGAGGTTGACGCGTCCTACCGCCACTTCCTGCTCGACGGGCAGATGGCGGTTGTCGACGACTATCTCGAGCTGCGACCGGAGGCGGCGCCGCTCCTACGCCGTCTCGCGGCTTCGGGGAGACTGGCGATGGGCCCGTGGTACACGCTGCCCGACGAGTTCCTGGTCTCGGGCGAGACCCACATCCGCAACCTCCAGAAGGGCCTCGAGACGGCAACGTCGTTCGGCGGTGCCATGAACGTCGGGTACCTGCCGGACATGTTCGGCCACATCGCGCAGATGCCACAGCTGTTGCGACAGTTCGGGTTCGAGCACGCAGTCGTGTGGCGCGGTGTGCCCGCGTCGGTCGACGCGAGCGCGTTTTGGTGGTCCTCGCCCGACGGCAGCACGGTGCGGGCCGAGTACATGCGCCACGGCTACGGCAACGGCGCGTCGATCCCGAACGACCCTGACGCGCTCATCGCCCGGATCAAGGCGCATGACGTCGAGCTCGGTGACGCGCTGCGCGGACGCAACGGTGGCGATCCCGTCCCGATGCTCTGGATGAACGGCACCGACCACGAGGTTCCCCAGCCATGGCTTGGTGCGGTCGTCGCCGACGTGAACGCCAAGCAGTCCGAGTTCGACCTGGTGGTCACCTCCCTCGAAGACCATCTCGCGGCCTCGCCCACGGTGGGGCTGCCGACGGTCGCCGGTGAGCTGCGGTCCGGCGCCCGCGCAAACCTGCTGATGGGCGTCACGTCGAACCGCACAGACGTGCGCCTCGCCGCCGCCCGGGCCGAGCGCGCCCTGGAACGTCGCGCCGAGCCGCTCGCAGCGCTGTTCCTGCCGGCCGAAAGATGGCCGGGCGGAGCGCTCGACGTCGCGTGGGGTCACCTGATCAACAACGCCGCCCACGATTCGGTGTGCGCCTGCTCGGCCGACGACGTCGTCGACGCGGTGCTCGTGCGCTATGCCGAGGCGCGCCACATCGCCGACGGGATCGCCGCTCGGGCCCTGAAGGCGCTCGCCGACACCGTGCCGACCGCCGGCGCGGTGGTCGTCAACCCGTCGAGCCGCACGCGCGGCGGGCTCGTGGAGATCGAGCTTCCCGGCGAGGACGGGCCGATCGACGGTGCACAGCTGCTCGACGCGCGACCGGCCGTGCGCGGCGAGATGCAGCTCACGGGGGCGCAGCTCGGCGGCGTGCTCGGCCAGATCCGCAGCCAGCAGATCGACGACGACACCTACATCAACGCCGTCGACGTCGAAGAGACGCCCGACGGGCTCACCATCACGCTGCACGCGGACACGCGCCTGCGCACCAATCTCCTCGTCGAGGAGATCAAGCGCGACCTTTACGCGCGCAGCGGCGCCCGTCCGGACATGTCGGTGACGGTGAAGATCGTGCAACGACCGCGTCGACGTGTCTTGGTGCGGGTCGAGAGCGTCCCGGGTTTCGGCGGCCGGCGGTGGGTGCCGGAGGAGTCGAGCGTGCTGCCCGTGAGCGCGACCGAGACGTCGATGACCAACGGTCTGGTGAAGATCGACGTCGACGAGGACGACGGCACGTTCCGGCTCAACGGCACGCCCGGTTTCGATCGGCTGATCGACGACGGCGACCACGGTGACACCTACAACTACTCGCCGCCCGAGCACAACAGCCATGTGAACTCGCCGATCGCGGTGGCGGTGCGCCAACTCGAGGGCGGCCCGCTGCGGGCCCGGTTGGAGGTCCGCCGCCGCTTCGAGTGGGCGGCGCGCATCGACGACTCCAAACGGGCGCGCGTCGGCCGTCGCCGCGTCGACGTCACCACGATCCTCGAGCTGCGCGCCGGCGAGCGCGCCATACGGGTGCACACGACGTTCGAGAACACTGCGCGCGACCATCGGCTCCGGGCGCAGTTTCCGTTGCCGGAGCGGGCCGACGGATCACAGGCCGAATGCGCGTTCACGGTGGTCGACCGCGGCCTCGATGCAGAAGGCGGCCCAACGGAGCGGGCGCTGCCGACCTTCCCGGCCCGCCGTTTCGTGCAGGCCGGCGGCCTCACCGTCGTCCACGAGGCGGTGACGGAATACGAGGTCGTGAGCGGCGGGCGGGCGTTGGCGATCACGCTGTTGCGGGCGACGGGGATGCTTTCGCGGGTCGAGATGGTGTACCGACCGATGCCGGCGGGCCCGCCGATCCCGCTGCGCGGTTCGCAGATGCTCGGGCCGGTCGAGGCGCACTATGCCGTCGCCGTGGGCGACGTCAACCCGTACGCACTGGTCGACGATGTGTTCCTGCCCCTCGAAGTGGTCATGGCCGAGGGCGGCGGCGGCGGCACCGAGTCCGGTCAGGCCCTGCTCGTCGACGGCGCCGAGGTGTCGGCCGTGCGACGCGTCCCCGGAGGGCTCGAGGTTCGCA
The DNA here is from genome assembly GCA_035536375.1 of Acidimicrobiales bacterium. Lineage (GTDB taxonomy): Bacteria > Actinomycetota > Acidimicrobiia > Acidimicrobiales > JACCXE01 > DATLOH01. Next base: position 857 of record DATLOH010000058.1, on the reverse strand, counting down.
TCTGGAATCCGAGTGACCAGCCCTGCACCGCGGTAATCGGCGGCCGTGGGTGGACCGTGGACCTGCGGGGGCGGCCGCTGGAAGCCTTCGACGGCTCGGTTCCGCTCGGACCGTGGCAAATCGCGACGTGCCGCGTGCCACAATCTGCCTCGGTATGACTGGGACCCGATTCCTCGCCTGTTTCGCCGCGCTCGCGCTCAGCACAAGTGCCTGCGGCGTCCTCAAGTCGCCCGACAGCAAGAGCGACGGACCGCGGGGAGGTGCAATCGGTGACGAGTTCACCGAAGAGCCGACGTCGGCGCCGACAACGGCCAAGCCCACCACCACGGTCCGCCGCCCCGCAACACGGGCGACCACCGATCCCGACGCGTGCCGCCCCGGAGACAACACCTCGGAGGTGCGCTACGACCCGGGGCTCGTGCTCGAGCTCAAGGTGAGCACGACGTGCGCGGTCAAGGCGACGAACATCACTTTCAATCTGAAGATCACCAACACGAGCCCACGCGAGATCCGCTGGGACCCGAACCAGATCGAGTACTTCTCGATCAAGCCACCCCGCGGCGAGAACAAGCCGAGCTGGCGTGATCGCGACTGCACGCCGTTGCCGACCGACCGCCGGCAGCTGGCGAAGACGATGACCCCGGGCCAGACGATCGAGTTCACCAACAAGTATCCGGGCCCCGACTCCGTCGCCGACCGCGAGAAGTGCCGGAAGCTCGAGTCCGGCGCGTATGACGCGCACGCAGTCTTCGTGCTGTGCGAGGGACCGGCCTTCAACGACGGCTACTGCGAGGCCAGCAAGGCCGACCAGCTCTTCGCGCAGCCCATCCGCATCAACTTCGCCCGTCCCTAGCAGC
>DATLOH010000057.1:0-15383 GCA_035536375.1 Acidimicrobiales bacterium | reverse complement strand
GCAGGGTCGCCCACCGAGCGACTGGTCCCGTGGAAGTTTCGGTTCGACGAGTCGATCGAACTATGCCGCTCAGCCCTGGGGGCCGAGGCATTCGACGCCGCGTGGCGTGAGGGGAATGCAATGACTGTCGATGCCGCTGTCGAGCTCGCCCGCGCTGCGCTAGCCGACCGGTAGCGTCGGCGGTCATGGACGTCCTGGTTGTCCTCGGAGACGGCGATGCGCCGGAACAACTCGCCGCACGCGCATCACATGTTGTGCACTCATCCGGGGACCTCTCTCCGGTGGTGCTCGCAGAGCTGCGCAGCCGAATCCCGCGCGATGTCGGGGTGGTCGGCGAGGACGTGAGCTCGGCCGCGATGGCGGACCTGCTCCACAAGGCTGGCTTCCCCGTCACGCTCTACACCGACTCCCCCACCCGGATCGAGGGTGTGCGCGTGCTGCCGAAGACCGACTCGGGCGCGCCGATGGAGGTTGCGAATTCGTTGCTCGATCTCGTCGGGAACACGCCGCTTGTCCGCCTCGACCGCATGGGACGCGACCTCACGTGTCACCTGCTGGCGAAGCTCGAGTTCATGAACGCGGGCGGCAGCGTCAAGGATCGCCCAGCGGTGGCCATGATCGAGGCGGCCGAGCGCGAAGGGCTGCTGAAGGAGGGCGGCACAATCGTCGAGCCGACGTCGGGCAACACTGGTGTCGGTCTTGCGATCGTCGCGGCGCGCCGGCACTACAAGTGCGTATTCGTGATGCCCGACAAGATGGCGCCCGAGAAGATCTCACTGTTGCGCGCGTACGGCGCCGAAGTTGTGGTCTGCCCGACGGCTGTGTCACCTGAGCATCCCGACTCGTACTACTCGGTCGCGAAACGACTGGCCGAAGAGATCCCCGGCGCCTTCCGCCCAAACCAGTACGCCAATCCGGCCAACCCGGCGTCGCACGTCGCCACGACCGGACCGGAGATCTGGCGCCAGACCGCGGGCCGCGTCACCCACTTCGTCGCAGGCGTCGGGACCGGCGGCACGATCTCGGGCGTCGGTAAGTACCTGAAGTCGCAGAACCCGGACATCCAAATCATCGGCGCCGACCCCGAAGGTTCGGTGTACTCCGGTGGTTCGGGACGGCCCTATCTCGTCGAGGGCATCGGCGAGGATTTCTGGCCGACCACCTACGACCCGTCGGTGGTCGACCGCGTCGTCATGGTTAGCGACCAGAACAGCTTCGGCACCGCACGCCGGGTCACGCGTGAGGAGGGAATTCTCGTCGGCGGGTCGGCTGGCACTGCGGTCTGGGCTGCGGTTGACATCAGCCACGAGCTCGGCCCTGAGCATGTCGTGGTCGTCCTCATTCCGGACTCCGGGCGCGGCTACTTATCGAAGCTCTACAACGACGGGTGGATGGCCGACTTCGGCTTCCTACGGTCACTCGGCCAGACCGTCGGCGACGTGCTCCATCGCAAGGCCGGAGACATGCCCAAGCTCGTTCACGTCCACCCGGACGAAACGGTGCGGGAAGCAATTGCGATCCTGCGCGAGTTCGGCGTTTCGCAGATGCCAGTCGTGAGCGCGGAACCGCCGCTTGTCGCCGCCGAGGTGCGCGGCGCAGTTCACGAGCGCGAACTGATGGAGCGGGCGTTCTCCGACCCCGGTGTGCTCGACCTGCCGCTCGGCGATGTCATGTCCGCGCCGCTGCCGATGGTCGGCAGCGGCGAGGCCGTCGAGCTGGCTGTCCAACGACTCGAGGCCGCACCCGCCGTATTGGTGCTTGAGTCTGGTCACCCGGTCGGGATCCTCACCCGGTCCGACGTACTCGACTTCCTCGTGTCGAAAAGCGCGGGCTGACCTCAACTCAGTACACCCACACCTCGGAGCCCGCCGGCATCAACGCCGCTGACCAGATCCAATCCATGGCGGCGAAGCTCACGCGGACGCATCCGTGTGACGCGGGATGTGCGGGGACGTCACGATGGCCGTGCACGGCAATGCCGTCGCGATGGAAGAACCGGGGTCGATAGATGGAGCCCAGCTCGCCGCGCTTCCATCCGTCGTGGACGCGCGTCACGCTCCATCGGCCGCTGGGCGTGTCGGCCAGCATCGACCGGCCGTTCGCCCAGTACCGAGTTTCAGTCCCGGTCGACACGTTGAGCACCCACTGCACGACGTCACCCCGCACCACGTAAAGCACCTGCCGCTCCTTGTCGACCTCCACGCGGTCGGGGCCGCCGTGCACCGGCTGCGGCCGCGGATCGGTGCCCAGTGCTGCGAACACCGCCGCCCCGGCGATGCCATCCCGACGAAGGCCGTGCACCTTCTGCACCGCGAGCACCGCCTGCACGGTGAGCCCGCCGTAGGTGCCATCGCGTTGGCCGAGCCAGTAGCCGAGTGAGTGCAGACGTTCTTGGAGTTCGCGCACACGCGGGCCCCGATCGCCCGGGCGCAGGGTCGCTGCGCGATGAGCGGGCCGGTCGGCTTCAGTCGGCGTCAGCAGCGGCGTCGGCGGCGTCGTTGTCGTAGTCGTCGTCTCGGTCATCGTCGTGCTGGTGCTGATGGCGACCGCAAGGGGCCTCACCGTTGGCGTCGGCGTCGCAGGTTGCGCGGCGAAGACAGTCACGGCGGACGCCGCACCTGCGGTCAACGTGGCGACCAGCGTGAGGGTTCGCCACGGAAATCGATTCGTTTGCATACGTTTATGACGGAGCGACGGCTCAATTCATTCCAAAGATTTGGGGAAGCTCTTGCGGCGAAGTTGGCGGTAGCGTCGCAGCATGGGTGTGAACGAGCAGCCGCGACTCGTGAACGACGCCGAGGAATGGCAGTTCGCCACCCGCGCCGTGCACGCGGGGTGGGAGAACGACCCGGCGACCGGTGCGGTCGTACCCCCGATTCACATGGCGACGACGTATGAGCAGGAGGCGCCGGCCAAGCACCGCGGCTTCGAGTACAGCCGCTCGGGTAACCCGACGCGCGCAGTCTTGGAACGCACGCTTGCGGAATTGGAAGGAGGTCGTTTCGGCTTCGCTTTCGCAAGCGGGCTTGCCGCTGAGGACGCGCTGCTGCGCACGGTGACACCTGGCGCACACATCGTCATTCCCCATGACGCGTACGGCGGCACCTACCGGCTGGCGGCGCGGGTGCACGACGCCGTCGGCCTGCGGTTCACCGCAGTCGACCTCTCCGATACTTCAACGCTCGAGGGCGCGATCGAGGCCGACACCGAGTTGGTGTGGTGCGAGTCGCCGACGAATCCGACGCTGTCGACCGTCGACATCGCCGCAGTCGCTGAGATCGCACACGAGCGCGGCGCCGTCCTCGTCGTCGACAACACGTTTGCTACTCCTGTGCTCCAGCAGCCGCTCACGCTTGGCGCCGACGTTGTCGTGCACTCCTCGACGAAGTACCTCGGTGGGCACAGCGACGTCGTCGGCGGCGCCGCAATCACAAATGACGAGCCGCTCGCCGAGCGAATCGGGTTCTTGCAAAACGCGGCCGGGGCGGTGCCATCACCCTTCGACTGCTGGTTGCTCGTGCGGGGGCTCCGCACACTCGCGATACGCGTCGAGCGCCAGCAGGAGAATGCCCGTGCGGTCGCCGCGTTCCTAGAGACCTGTCCGTCGGTCGCGAGCGTTCTCTATCCGGGCTTCGGCGGCATGGTCAGCTTTCTCGCCGCCGGGGGCGAGGACGCCGCGGTCAACGTCTGCATCCGCACCAAGCTGTTCACGCTCGCCGAAAGCCTCGGGGCCGTCGAGTCGCTGATCGAGCACCCGGCGCGGATGACCCACGCGTCCGTCGCGGGCACGACGAACGAGGTCGACCCCGCGCTCGTGCGCGTCTCCTGCGGCATCGAAGCCGCCGATGACCTCATCGCCGACCTCGCGCAAGCGCTCGGTTAGGAACTCAACTCGGCTGGGTCCCGAAATTGGCGACGTTCATCGCCGCCAGGACGAGCAGCGTCGTCGGCACCTCCCGAAGCTCGCCCGGTAGCCAGGCCTGACGTTCACTCCGATCCAGCCGTTCCAACAACGCGGGCCGCCCGACCCGGCGACGGCGCATTTCGCTCGCCAGCGTGCTCGATCGAATGATCATCGCTCCCCCTCCCGTGTGCAGGGTCCGCCCAAAGGCCTGTGGACCACAAGCAGGGAAAGCCTGTGGGAAACCGGTGACCTTGTGGTGGATGGTGCCGGTTTAGATTGCTCGTATGGCGCTTGCGACCGAGCCGGAGCTGCCGACGGGCCGCTGGACCGCACAGTGGAAAGAGCTCTACGCAGAGGTCGTCACGTCCGGCCTCTGCACGGGTTGCTCGGGGTGCGTGGTGGCCTGCCCGCACGACGTTCTCGGTTACGACGACAAGAACGGCGTCTACAAGCCGTTCCATCTCGAAGAGGAGCTCGGCCCCGACAACTGCATCCACGGCGAGAAGGGATGCACCAGCTGCACTCGGGCGTGCCCGCGGTTCCGCACCTGGGAGACCGAGATCGACAACTTCATGTTCGGACGCAGCCGCGAAGTCGACGAGGTCGCCGGCATCAGCAAGGACATCATCCTCGCTCGCGCGTCGGACGACATGGTCCACAAGATGGGCCAGGACGGCGGGCTCGTTTCGGCCATCCTCATCTGGGCACTCGAGAAGGGCATGATCGACGCGGCGCTCGTCTCCTACGTCGAGGGTGACGGCTCGACGTGGAAGGCGATCCCGGGAGTCGCCCGAACCAAGGACGAGGTGCTCGCTGCCGCCGGCAGTCGCTACACCTACTCGGCCACCCCGATGGCTTACGGCGACGCGGTTGCGGGCGGCGCCGAGAAGCTCGCGCTCGTCGGCATGAGCTGTGAGAGCTCGGTCCCTCCGGTGATGTCGGTACGCAAGGCCGGCAAGCCGGCGCGCCGATTCGCCTTGAATATCGGACTGCTCTGCTCGAAGACGTTCGACGACGCCATCTTCGAGGAGCTCTTCGAGGCCAGGTACGGCCTCAAGAAGCAGGACATGGTGAAGATGAACATCAAGGGCGTCTTTCAGATCTGGATGAAGAACGGCGACTACCACGAGGTGCCGCTGAAGGAGTGCCACGCGTGGACCCGCGAAGGCTGCAAGCTCTGCCCCGACTTCGCAGCCGAGCACGCCGACATCTCGACCGGCGGGATCGGCGCGTTCAACGACTGGACCTTGACGATCGTACGAACCGACATCGGTCGCGAGATCATCGTGAAGATGCTCGAAGACGGTTCGATCATCGGCCGGCCCGGCGATGACGATCCCGGTGCTATCGCACTGCTGCGCAAGTTGTCGCGGGTGTCACGCAAGCGCTGGCCGGAAACTGCCGTCGAGGCGCCCCGACGCATGCCGCCGCCCAAGCCGAAGGCCGACAGCCCCACACCCTGAAAAGCACTACGGAGGGCGGATTGTGTCCGCCTACCGGTCGGAAACCGCCCTCCGTGGCAGCGTGTACCAGACGACGGAGATCACAAGCCAGGCACCGTTGGTGACGACGCCCTGAGCGCGTCCGTTCACCGCGTGGCCGAGCACGATCGCACCCACGGCAAGCGTGTGCGCCGCGAACCACGACATCCTCCGCTCCCTCACGACACGGAACCAGCGGAGAATTACTGCGATCGCGACCGGATAACCGAGCACGAAGAGCGCGATCGAGAGGGGCTCCATGGGCGGCCGAGTGTAACGTCGGCGTCCGAAATCCTTTGGAGGAACGTTCCATGCGCGAAGCCGTCATCGTCTCCTATGCCCGCACCGGACTGGCCAAGTCGCACCGCGGCGGCTTCAACAACACGCCTGCGATGACGCTGGCCGCTCATGCGATCCGCAGCGCGGTCGAGAAGGCAGGAATCGAGCCCGACGCGGTCGAGGACGTCTACCTCGGCAACGGCGCGCATGGCGCTGGCAACCTCGCCCGCCTCGCGGGCCTGCTCGCCGGCCTTCCCGTCACCACTGCGGGCGCGACGATCCAGCGCCACTGCTCGTCGGGTTTGAACGCGGTGGCGTTGGCGGCCAACTACATCAAGCAAGACGGCGCGAACGTCGTGGTCGCCGGAGGCGTCGAGTCGATCTCCACACCCGGCGGCAACATCGGCGGCATGGATCCGAAGCTCCTCGAGGACTACCCGGCCATCTTCATGGCGATGATCGACACCGCCGACATCGTCGCCAAGCGTTACGAGGTCAGTCGCGAGAGCCAGGACGAGTACTCGCTCGAATCCCAGCGACGCACGGCTGCCGCGCAGGAAGCCGGGAAGTTCGACGACGAGATCGTCCCGCTGAAGACGACGATGAAGATGGTCGACAAGGAGACGAAGGAAGAGTCGTTCCAAGATGTCGTCGTCGACAAGGACGAGTGCAACCGGCCCACCACGACTCTGGAAGGCCTCGCGAAACTCCAGCCTGTCAAGGGTGAGGGGAACTTCGTGACCGCCGGCAACGCCAGCCAGCTTTCGGACGGCGGCGCCGCCGTCGTGATGATGGAGGCCGCCGAGGCCGAGCGCCGCGGCATCGAAGCGCTCGGTGCGTTCAAGGGTTGGGCGATCGCCGGATGTGAGCCCGACGAGATGGGCATCGGCCCTGTCTTCGCCGTGCCTCGTCTCCTGGAGCGCCACGGGCTCACCGTCGACGACATCGACCTCTGGGAACTGAACGAGGCGTTCGCCAGCCAGTGTCTCTACTCCCGTGATCGGCTCGGCATCGACCCCGAGAAGTACAACGTCAACGGCGGGTCGATCTCGATCGGCCACCCCTTCGGCATGACCGGCGCTCGCTGTGCCGGCCACATCCTTCAAGAGGGAAAGCGCCGCGGCGCGAAGTGGGGCGTCGTGACGATGTGCATCGGCGGCGGCCAAGGCGCCGCCGGCCTCCTCGAGATCTACTAAATCCCGCTAGGCGAGGGCGCGGCGGATCTGGTCGAGGTGGTTGCGGTCGTGATCGGCGACCCGCTCGACCATCGCGCGCACGCTCATCTCACCGATCTCCTCGTGGTTACCTACGCGCTCCCACTCGGCGTCCTCGAGCGTCGCGAGAATCCTGAGGAGCGACTCGCGCAGCACGCGGAACCGAGTGAGTGAGGCGGCAGCGTCCGGCTCGCTCGGAGCGAACCGGTCGACCCAGGCCTTCTCGTCGTAGCCCGCGATCGTCGGTTGATCGTCAGCCAGCATGTGGCGGATGCGCACGCCGTAGACCGCCTCGGCGTCCGCCAAATGCGCCATCACGGTGGCTGCACTCCACTCCCCGCGCATGGGCGAGCGCGTGAGCGACGCGGGCGGCGCAGTGGAGATCAACGAGACGAGGTTGCTCGGGGTCGCCTGAAGTCGCTCGACGAGTGACAAAGCGGCCATACCCCGAACCTAGTGCGGCGAGCGCAACACTCCGGAGGTGGAACCCAGCCTCCTACGCGACTTGCTGACGGCGGTCGCAGGACTCGTCACGGGCGCGCTGTCGGCTGCGTTCGGCATCGGCGGCACCGTCATCTCGACGCCTGCGCTGCGCGCGCTCGGCGTCTCTGCGATCACCGCAATCGGCACGACGCTGCCCTCGGTCATCCCGAGCGCGATCGCCGGCACACTCCGCTACGCAAAGCAGGGTCTCGTCGATTGGCGAGCCGTGAGGATCGTCATCCCTGCCGGCGTCGTTACATCCGTCCTGGGGTCGGCGGCCTCGCACCGCATCCCGGGCGACGGGCACTTGCTGATGCTGGCGACCGCCGCGCTGCTTGCGGTCACGGCCGTGCGGACTGCTCGTGCGTACGACCATGCCGACGCGGCGAGCTCGGCGCCACAGTCGAGCTCGATCCTCCTCGTGGCCATTGGTGCCGTAGCGGGCGGCCTCTCCGGCCTACTGGGAGTCGGCGGGGGCATCGTCATGGTTCCGGGATTCACCGACCTAGCGCGTTTGCGACTCAAGCCCGCAATCGCGACGTCTCTCGTGTGCGTCGGCTGCTTCGCGATCCCGGGAACGATCACCCACGCCCTGCTCGGTGGCGTGGACTGGCGTTACGCCGGGCTGTTGACGCTCGGCGTCGTGCCCGGTGCGCGGCTTGGCGCGGCGCTCTCGCTGCGTGCGAGCGACCGTCCGCTGCGGCGCCTGGTCGGCGGCTTTCTCGGGGTTGTCGCGGTCGTGTACTTCGTGGGCGAACTCGTCGCCTTGACCGCACAGGACTAGCCCGACGTAGTCATCGCGCGTCACACGAATAGCTCGATAGGGCGATTGGCCTACCCGCCCGAGCGGCTTAGGTTGGCCGGAGCGAAGGGGAACAAGTGATGGCTCGGGGACGAATTGGGACATGGGTTGCAGTGGGCGGGGTGGTTGCGTCCATAACGACGATCATCTGGGCGGCGTCCGCAGCCGCCGTCGCCCCTGACACGCCGGCGGCGTCGCCTTCCATCGGAGCAGTTGCCCCGTCCGCACCCGTCGCCCCCGGCAGCTACACGGTCGACCTGCGCGACTTCGGATTGCGCGGCGACAAAGCCGCGACCGGGACACTCACGCTGCACATCGGGCGCGAGATTCTCGGCCCTGTTGCAGTCGTCGACGGACGAGCCACCTTCCGGGTCACTGACGTCGACGAGCGCACGGATGAAGTGCGGGTGAGCTACAGCGGCGACGCGAACTTCGGCGCAGCCGACTTCACGCTGCGCCGAGTGGGCGACACGAGTCGCGGCGTTTCGGTCGCGCTGGGCGCAGCCGAGCTTTCGCCGCTTGGCGTTCCTGCAACCGTTGCGAGCGCAGTTTCGTCGCGCTCAGACCCGCCCAGTGGCGGGCCGGCGCAAGTGCTCGGTAGCCGACTCGACCGTGAGGTGACGGACTTCGCTCATCAGTCAACCGACTCTTCGGTCGACCACGTGCCGCTCGTCGTGCTGGCAGGAGTGCTTGCGGCGCTCGCGGGCCTCGGCATCCTCATCGCGGGTGTTCCGGCGCGACTCGCGTCCCGACGATCGATTCACTAGCGACGGCGCGTGCGGCGGCGAGCACGTCGTCGAGCATCGCCGCAGTGAGTTTGCCGGTGAAGGTGTTCTGCTGACTTGGATGGAACGACCCGATCAGGGTGAGCTCGCCCGGCAGCTCTGCGGTTGCGCCGTGCCCGAACCGGGGCTTCGGGCGTACGCCCCACTGGCGCCCGGCGGCGTCCCACGCGAATTGGCCCAGAGCAACCACGACGCGGAGGTTGCTCAGAAGGGCGACCTCGCGCGTGAGGAACGAGGCGCAGGCGTCGCGCTCCACGGGGAGCGGCGCATTCGCCGGCGGCGCGCACCGCACTGCGACCGTGATGAAGCAGTCGCGCAACTCGAGGCCGTCGTCAACCGACGCGCTGGTGGGCTGGTTGGCAAGTCCCGCGCGATGCAGCGCTGCAAACAGGAAGTCGCCCGAGCGGTCCCCCGTAAAAACACGACCCGTGCGGTTCGCGCCGTGCGCAGCGGGCGCCAGGCCCAGGACGAGGACGCGTGCCGCAGAATCTCCGAACCCGGGGATCGGGCGTCCCCAGTACTCCCAGTCGGCGAACGACGCACGTTTGTCGCGCGCCACGCGCTCGCGCCACTCGACGAGGCGCGGGCAGGCGCGACATCCGGTGATCTCACCGGCCAGCGTGGCGAGCGCCTCGCGTTCGGACAGCATCGACCCAACGCTACGGTTCCGCGAGACATGGCGAACACCGCGACCACTGTGATCTACGTGCGACACGGCCAGACACCGACAACCGGCAAGGTGCTGCCGGGTCGGGCCGTTGGCCTCGGCTTGTCGGAGGCTGGACGGGCACAGGCCGACGCAGTTGCCAAACGCCTGGGCGACACGAAGGGCGTGGCCGCCGTGTATGCGTCGCCACTCCAGCGCACCCGCGAGACCGCAGCACCCATCGCAAAGGCGCTTGGCCAGCGCGTGCGTGTGGACCGGAACCTGCTCGAGTGTGACTTCGGCGACTGGACCGGTGGTGAGCTGGCCAAGCTGCGCAAGAAACCGGAGTGGAAGGAGATCCAGTCGCATCCGGCGGGATTCAGGTTCCCGGGAGGCGAGAGTTTCACCGAGATGGCGACGCGGATGTCGATGGCGGTCGAACGCTATCGACGCGACCATCCCGGCAAGGTCGTCGTCGCCGTGTCCCACGCAGATCCGATCAAGGCGGCCGTGGCCGGTGCGCTCGGCGTCCACCTCGATTTGTTCCAGCGGATCGACGTCGGACCATGCTCGACCACGGTTGTCTCGTACGGCGGCAGCGGGTGCTTCGTGCATTGCGTGAACCGCCCGGCAGAAGGCTGAGCATGCCCGACGATCTCGAGTTCAGCGATCTCGATCGCATCACCGTAGGGACGGTCGGGACACCCGGACGACGCGTCTTTCTGTTGCAGCTCCGCGCCGGCATGGAGACGCTGACGATCAAGCTCGAGAAACAGCAGGTTGCGGCGATGGCCGAGGCACTTGTACGCACACTGGCCGAGCTCCATGTCGTCGGCGACATGCCCGGCGAGCTCGAGCTAGAGCAGCCGTTCGAGGTTGCCTGGGTCGTCGGATCGATGGGCCTCGGTTACCTCGAAGCACTCGACCGGCTGGTACTCACCGCCGAGGAGTTCGTTTCCGTCGACGAGAACGAGGAGCCCGAGCGCGAGCCCGTCACCGCTCGGTTGTTCCTCACGCGCGAGCAAGGGGCGGCGCTGGCGCTGCGCAGCACGGCGCTCGTCGCATCAGGCCGCCCACCATGTCCGCTGTGCGGGTTCCCGCTCGATTCGGCCGGCCACACGTGCCCGCGCAAGAACGGCAAGACCGCTCCCGAGCGTTGACGGTGCTCGCCGAAGGCGAGGTCACTGTCGAGGGACGCCTGCCGTGGAGTTCGAACGCGACGTTGCTCGTCTCCGTCGCGCACGGCGACGACTGTCTGCGCGCGGTCTACAAGCCCGAGCGTGGGGAACGCCCCCTCTGGGACTTTCCGCCGGGGTTGTGGCGCCGCGAGATCGCCGCGTACGCGGTAAGTGAGGCGCTCGGCTGGTCGATCGTGCCCGAGACGGTCGCCCGCACCGACGGTCCGTTCGGCGAAGGTTCGTTGCAACTCTTCCTGGAGGACGCCGACCAGCAGTTGCACTACTTCAACCTGCTCGACGACCCCGCCCATCACGACGACCTGCGACGTATCGCTGTGTTCGACCTGCTCATCAACAACGCCGACCGGAAGGGTGGGCATTGCCTTCGCACCGCTGACGGACGCATCTATGGGATCGACCACGGGCTCGGGTTCCGCACTCAGCCAAGCCTGCGCACGGTGATCTGGGATTTCGGCGGTGAGCAACTCGACGAGGCCTGGCGCGTAGATCTCCGACGTGTTGCGGACGACGTTCCGGCGCTCGAGGAGTTGTTGACCCGCGGCGAGCGCGACGCCTTTCGAATTAGGGCCCGAGCGCTGGCCGAAACCGAACGGCTGCCGTCCGTGCCAGAGGACGATCGACCGTACCCCTGGCCACTCGTATGAGCACGAGCGGCGATTCGGCTGATGGCAGCGAGCGCATTGCCGAGCTCACCAACCGCGGTGACCTCGACGAGCTCACGCGCTATGTCGACGAGCGCGCCGACGCCGGAGCTTGGGAACAGCTCGTAGAGGCGCGCGATCTCTGCCGGGCGGCGCTCGCACGCGGCCGGCAGCTCTGGCCGGTCACGGCCTACATCGGCTACCGCCTTGCGCTCGACGCACCCGGACCGTTCGCCGCTGCCGCAGTCGACGATGCCGATGGACGCGGCGCAGCCGCGGCCAGGTTCGGGTTCGGGCCGCTCGCCGAGGTCGCGGCCTCGACGCACACGTGGTCCGAGATCGAATCTCATCTGGTGCGCGGTCCGACGCGTGCGGTCGTCGGCCACGAGCGGGTCGTGCGGGGCGAGGATCTGCGCGAGGCGGACGTCGATCCTGACGTGCTCGACATCCCCCTCGCCCTGGCCCGGTGGGAGCCGGCGTATGCGGTCGCCGACTACCAAGTCACCAAGGCCGAGTTCCCGGCGCCGGCGCTGCCTGCGGCGGCTGAGTGGTCGACGGTTGCGCTCGGACTCGACCCGCCCGCCTTCGCAACCGACGACCAGGACCGGGAAGCGGTGCGCGCGCTCGCGGAAGTCCCAGCGGCGTGGGCTACGGAGTCGAACGGCCGCGTCGAGGCTGTGGCCGTCGAGGGCGACGCTGCCGGGGCACTGAGGGCGTTCGGCTTGCGCCGCGCGCGCGTGGCGGAGGTCGACGCGGCGTCGGCGATGGCGTGGCTCGCATGGGCCGGCGCCTCGGGCGGTGCTCACGGCCGACGCCGTGGTGCAGCCGCCGGGCGGTTCGCGGCGTGGTGGGCGGCGGCGGCGCTGACCGGCGGGCTCGATCACTGGCCGGTTGCGGCAGATGACCTCGGTGATGCCGTCGCCGAGCTCCGGTGGTTCGTGTGGGACGACGGCGCCCCCGCAACGGGGTGGGTCCTCCGTCTCGCCGCCGAAGACCCGTCCGCCGGCGTCGCGTGGGCCCTCACGGCGACCGACGCCGACTAAAAGCGGACTAGAGGGCGGTTTTCGCGCGGCTACCGGTCGAAACCGCCCGCTAGTACGGGCCGAGGACGCGGTCGGTGTAGGTGTTCGAGAACGTGCCGGCGGGGTCGAGGCGGCGGCGGACCGCTTGGAACCTGTCCCACTCCGGGTACCGGGGCGCGAGCGTCGCCGCCGTCTGAAAGTGGAGCTTGCCCCAGTGCGGACGCCCTTCGAGGCGGTCCATGATCGCCTCGACGCCGCTGAAATACTCCTCATACGGCAGGCCCTTCGCCACGTGCACCGCGAGGTAGCCGGTGTCACGACCGGATGCCGTAGACAGCGGGATGTCATCGGCGGCCGTGAACCGCACCTCGACCGGAAACCCGATCTTGAGGCCACGCCCGTCAATCAGCGCACGGATCGCGTTCAGCGCCTCCGGCACGGCCGCCCGCGGGACGGCGTACTCCATCTCGTAGAACTTCACCCAGCGCGGGCTGGCGAAGATGCGCGCAGAGCTTTCTACGTACTCCGTCCGGCCGCTGGACGGGATGAGCCGCGAGAGCCGCGGGATCGCGCTCGGCCGAAGCACGCTTGCCTTCGTGACCGCGCCGAACGCGAGGTTCTCCAACAGGATCTTGTCGCGCACGTAGCCCCAGCGCGTACGCCCACCGACTGGTTCATCCGTCCGGTTGTTCGACTTGGTGAGCGCCCATCGCGTGTGGGGCACCCAGAAGAACTCGAAGTGGTCGTTGCCGTCCACGTGGTCGTCGATGTTGGCGAGCACATCGTCGACCCGAAGAGGCTCCTCGACCGCGCGCAGGTTGAAGGCGGGCACGCACTGAAGCGTGACGGTCGACAGTGCGCCGAGCGCTCCCACGCCGACTCGCGCGACCTCCCATAGTTCGCGCTCCTCTTCCGGCGAGCACGCAACCACTGATCCGTCGCCGGTGACGATGTCGAGCCCGATCACCTGCGCAGCGATCCCGCCGAGCGTCGCGCCGGTGCCGTGGGTCGCGGTGGAGATCGCTCCACTGATCGTCTGGTACGCGATGTCGCCGAGATTCGGCATCGCCATGCGGTAGGCGGCGAGGATCTTGTTCAGCTCCGCGATCGTCGTGCCCGCCTGCGCGGTGACTGTGCGAGCGCCGGTGTCGACCGCGGTCACGCGGTTGTAGCGGTCGAGGACGATCTGCGTGCCGTCGGTCACCGCGCAGTCCGTGAAGCTGTGGCCGGACCCGACGACCTTGACGCGCCGCCCTGCGGCCGCCGCAGCCTTTACCGCACCGGCCAACTCGCCCTCGGAGCGCGGGTGGAGGACCTCCGCCGGCTCACACCGCTGATTGCCCGCCCAGTTCTTCCACGCCATAGGCCGAACGCGGCGGCTCAGCCGCGCGCTTTGATCGCCTCGATGAGCTTGGGCAGGACTTTGTGGACGTCACCCACGACGCCGAGGTCGGCGATCTGAAGGATCGGGGACTCCTGATCCTTGTTGATCGCAATGATGTTCTTCGCGCCCTTCATGCCCACCATGTGCTGTGTTGCGCCGGAGATGCCGCACGCGATGTACACCGTCGGCTTCACCGTCTTGCCGGTCTGACCGACCTGGTAGGAGTACGGCACCCAGCCGGCGTCGACGATTGCGCGCGACGCACCCGGCGCCGCCTTCAGCAGCTTGGCCAGCTCCTCGATCATCTTGAAGTTCTCCGCCTCGCCGAGCCCGCGACCGCCCGAGACGACGATCGGCGCCTCGTCGAGTTTCGGGCCCGACCGCTCCTCCACATGGCGCTCGACCACCTTCGCGGCGTTCGCCGCGCCCGTGTCTGGGACACTCAGCGACACGACTTCAGGCGCCCCGCCGCCGCTCGGCTCGGCGGCGAAGCTCTTGGCCCGCACGACGTAGAGGTACGGCGCGCCACCGTCGAAGGTGGCCTTCACGATGGTGGCCCCACCGAAGATCGCATGACATGCGACCGGAGGATCGCCAGCCGCAAGATCCACGACATTTGTCAGCACTGACTTGTCGAGCTTCGCCGAGAGTCGTCCGGCGATGTCGCGTCCGTCGTAGGTCTGGCCGATCAGGATGGCGTCGGGGCCGTCGCCACCGGTAACCGCAGCGGCAATGGCGCCGGCAACGGGCGGCCCGGCGAGTGAGTCGCCGAGGTCACCGAGGTCGTGGACCTTCGTAGCACCGTGCGCGCCCAGCTCCGCGGCATAGGCGGAGACGTCGCCGCCCCACGCAACGGCTTCGACGTTCGTGGCGAGCTCGCGCGCCTTGGTCAGCAACTCGAGCGTGATGGTGAGGGGCTTTCCGCCGAATGCCTCGGCGAGTACCCAGATGCGGTTCAGGCTCATTGGTTCCTCAGATCACTTTCAGCTGTTCGAGGAAGGCGATGATCTTCTCGTGCGCGTCGCCCTCGTCCACCACGATCTCGCCGGCCTTGCGCTCCTCAGCGGCGGCCACGTCAGTGATGCTTTGCCCGGCGCCCGCCTGGCCGACCTGGCCGGTCTCGACGCCGAGTTCGGCGACGGTGAGCTGGTCGAGCGGCTTGCCCTTTGCCGCCATGATTCCCTTGAAGGACGGATACCGGGGCTCCACCACGCCGGCAGTGACGGTAACGAGCGCCGGGAGTGGGCAGGTCACCTCGTCGTAGCCCGCTTCGGTTTGCCGCTGAACCTTTACCGTCGTCCCGTCGACCTCGATGCGCTTGGCGAACGTGACGGACGGAAGGCCGAGCAATTCGGCGATCTGCACGGGGGCGGTCCCGGTGTAGCCGTCGGTGGACTCGGTTGCGGCGAGGATCAGGTCGGGCTCGGCTCGTTTGATGGCGGCGGCCAGGACCTTCGCCGTCCCCAGAGCATCCGATCCTTTAAGCGCGTCGTCGGACACGAGGATCGCCTTCGCCGCACCCATGGCGAGCGCGGTGCGAAGC
>DATLOH010000056.1:0-2634 GCA_035536375.1 Acidimicrobiales bacterium | reverse complement strand
TCCGGAAGGCGCTTGTAGGCGGCGACCAGAGCATTGGCCAGCGCGTCGAGAAGGGTGTCGACGGAGATGCCCTTCTCGCGTGCCAGCACCTGGAGTGCGTCGAGGAAGTCTGCGTTCATGATGCCTCAGCCTTTGTCGTGGACTTGGATTTCTTGGGCGGGCCGGTGGGCTTCGGAGCCGGGCCCCATTCGAAGACCGTGTTCGCACGCTCGATGTCGCCGTAGTCGAGTCGGCGGCCGGCGACGGTAACGCCGTGCTCGTCTGCGGCCTCGAGCTCGCCGTCAAGACGGCGGTCGCCCTCGACGTGGGCGTGGGTCTTGAGCTTCACTTTCTGACCGACGACGCGGGCAAAATGCTCGGGCGTGCGCAGAACGCGCTCGAGGCCCGGGCTCGACACCTCGAGGAGGTAACGACCGCCGGGGATGGGGTCGTGCTCGTCGAGCAGGCGCGACACGGTGCGGGTCGCGCTCGTGATCGTGTCGAGATCGATCCCGCCGTCGCGATCAATCGTGACTGCGAGGCGTCCGCCGGCGTACTCCACGTCGACGACCTCGATGCCGTCAGGAGCGAGGACGGGTTCCACCAGCGCACGCACAGCATCGGCCGGGCCCATCCTCGTCCTCCTTTCAAGGGGCAAAACAAGAGCGTGGGCTCCCCGGAAGGGGTGCCCACGCTCAACGGTTGTCGAACGTCAGAAGCGGGCGACGACTATAGCCCGCGGCCCGCCCAAATCCACGAACCGTTCAGATCAAAACTCCGAACTCGTCACAGAAACCCAGCGCCTGCGCCGCGTTTCTCTGACGGGTTCGGAGGAGGGATCGGTCAGTAGGAGCGGGCGACGGTTGCGACGAGGTCCTCGGCGGGGTCCTCAGGGCGAGGACGCTCGCCGTCCGTGCGGCGCAGGCAGCGAATTGTGACGCTCTTACCGTTCAAGAAATCCTCGCCGGCGTCGTCGGTCAGTTTCGCGGGAAGCTCGGCGAAGCCGGTTGCGGCCGCTTCGACAGCCTCGTCGAGGGTGGATACCGACGTGGTGCGGGCTCGCATGCGCTCCCCCGCCTGAGCGAGCAGCGCTGCTTGAGCATCAGTCAGCGACGTGCTGACCGCAGCGGCGGCGGCCGTCACGGCCACCGAGTCCTTCGTGCCGGCGTCGCGGCGGACGACGGTGACGTTGCCTTCCTTCAGGTCGCGCGGTCCGACCTCGATCCGCACGGGGATGCCCTTGAGCTCCCACTCGACACTGCGCCGCCCGAAGCTCACATCGACACGCGTGTCGATGCGCACACGCACGCCCGCTGCGCGCAGTTCGCCTGCGAGCGCGTCGGCGGCGGCACCGGCGCCGTCCTCGTCTCGAACCAGCACGATCACGCATTGCACGGGCGCGACGGCGGGTGGGAGGCGCAGCCCGGCATCGTCACCGTGCGCCATGATCAGCGCGCCGATGAGACGGGTGGTCGCACCCCAACTGGTCTGCCAGACGTAGTCGGTGCCGCCGTCGGCGGTCGAGAAGGTGGTGTCGAACGCGCGGGCGAAGTTCTGCCCGAGCTCGTGACTCGTTCCCATCTGCAGCGCCTTGCCGTCGCCCATCATCGCCTCGAGCGTCCACGTTGCGATCGCACCGGGAAAGCGCTCGCGCTCGCTCTTGCGGCCAGTGAGCACGGGGATGGCGAGCACGTCGCGGATCGTGGCCTCGTAGACCTCGTCGAGGATGCGCAGCGCGAAGGCGCGTGCGTCGGCCCCGTCCGCGTGACACGTGTGGCCCTCCTGCCACAGGAACTCACTGCTGCGCAGGAACAGCCGCGGCCGCAGCTCCCAGCGCACGACGTTCGCCCACTGGTTGATCAGCAGCGGCAGGTCGCGATAGCTCTGCACCCACTTCGAGAAGAAGTGGTTGATCACCGTTTCGCTGGTGGGGCGCACCACGACAGGCTCAGCCAGCTGCTCACCGCCGCCGTGGGTGACGACTGCGAGTTCGGGGCTGAAGCCCTCTACGTGCTCGGCCTCCTTTGTGAGGAAGCTCTGGGGGATGAAGAGCGGGAAATAGGCGTTGTCCACGTCGCACGCCTTGATGCGGTCGTCGAGCTCGCGCTGCACGCGCTCCCAGATCGCGTAGCCGGTCGGGCGGATGACCATCGTCCCGCGCACCGGCCCGTTCTCGGCCAGCTCGGCCTTCGCGATGACGTCCTGGTACCACTTCGGAAAGTCGTCAGCCTGAGAAGTCAGAACAGGTGCAGCCATCGAGTGACGTTACCGACTGCGGTACGGCGAATCGCCCAATTTCGCCGCACCACGCAGACGTGGCGGTGTCAGGTGTCGGAACCCGCCATGTGGCACCGCCACCCATGCGAAACGCGACTTGACACCGCCACGTCTCAGGTTTCGCGTTTGCGGATCAGGTCGATCTTCTGCTCGGAGTTGTTGGCGTCTTCGCCTTGGTCTTGGAGGAGGAGGGCGCGGTCCTTCTCGGCCTCGCGGCGGGCCTTCTCGGTGTCGACCCGGGCGATGGCGGCCTCGGCCCCGTGCTCGGCGATGAACTCGGCCCACTCGACGAGAGCGGAGACCATCTCGTCCTCGGGTACGACCGCGACGTTGACGCCCTTCACGAAGAGGTGGCCCTTGTTGCGCCCGGCGGCGATG
>DATLOH010000055.1:0-8163 GCA_035536375.1 Acidimicrobiales bacterium | reverse complement strand
CCGACGCCGTCGTGGCGGACGTTCTGCAAATCGGTCACCAGGTGCGCGCTCACCACCTGCTGGTCATGCGATTGGATGAGGCTGTCCGTGGTCTTGTCGGTGGTTTTGAGCCCGATGATCAGCGCGTTGGCGAGCACCGCGATGATGACCCCCACGATCGTCATGCCGATCAGGGTCTCGATCAGCGTGAACCCGCTCTGAGTCCGGTCGCGGCGACGCCCGGTGATCGTCATGGCTTCGCCTTAACGACCGACAGCACCTCGGTGGTCCGCCCGTCTGATTCCTTGACTTGAACGGTTACCAGTTGGAGTGACAACGGGATGACGTGCGCGTCGTCGTGATGGCATGTCGTGCCGAAGGTGGCGCCGTCCCAATACTTGATGTCCGTGACGGTGATCTCGCCGTCGGTCCAGACCGGCCCCGGCGTGGACGGCCGGGCGACGGCGCGGGCAGCAGCCACGTAGCCGGGCGCGTGAGTGAGTCCGGCTGGCGCCGGGCTGAGCGGTGACGCGCACTTCACGAAGGGGGCGCTCTTCACCGCCTCGACGGCGCTCACGATGATGGCGTTTCCGTCGGCCTGCTTGCGGTGGTGATCGGAGGCCAGGATCGACGTGCCCATGCCACCGACGATCACAAGGATGGCGATGCCGAGAATCGCCACGGCGATGATCGTCTCGAGCAGCGAGACGCCCGCCTCCGGACCGCGGCCGCGAGTGCGCTGCATCACACGTCGACCTGGTTGAAGATTCCGTACATGGCCGACACGAGGGCCACGGCGACGAACCCGACGACCAGGCCCATCACGATGATCATCGCCGGCTCGAACGTGTTGGTGAAGCGCTTGATCTTGTACTCGAGCTCGGCGTCGTAATACTGCGCCGCGGTCTCGAGTTGCCTGTCGAGGGTGCCGGTTTCTTCGCCCACTCGGATCATCTGGCGGGCGGCCGAGGGGAACAACTTCGTGCGGGCGAGCGGCGCCGAGAGACCCTCGCCGCGGATCATCGCCTCACGCGCCTCGTTAAGGCCCTTCCGGTAGAGCGCGTTGTTGGTGCCGTCGGCGGTGAGCGTCATCGCTTCGGGCAACGGCACGCCCGCCTTGACCATCGACGCCAAGACGCGGCAGAAGCGCTCGAGGATCGCGTGGTGAATCATGTCGCCGGCCAATGGCAACTTGAGAACGATGCGGTCCATGCGCGCCCGACCACCCTCTGTGCGGGTGTACGCCACGGTCAACACCACCAGCGTCAGCAACACGAGCCCGACCAGCCACCCCCAAGCCGTCAGGAAGGCCGCGGTGTTGAGCAGCATGCGCGTCTGGATCGGCAGCTCGGCGTTCAGTGACTCGAAGAACTCGACGAAACGAGGCAGCACGAAGATCGTGAGCACGAGCACGGTGACCAGTGACATCACGCCGACGATGGCGGGATAGACCAGCGCGGAGGAGATCTTGCGACGCGCTTCGAGATCGCGCTCGACGTAGTCGGCCAGCTGTGCCAACGCGTCGTCCAGGTTGCCGGTGAGCTCGGCGGCGCGCAGCACGCCGATGTAGAACGCGGGGAAGACCTCGGGATGCTGGGCCGCGGCGGACGCGAACGTGTCGCCCGCCTTCAACGACTCGAGCATCTCGACGAGCGCCTTGCGCAGCAGCTTGTCGTCGACCTCCTCGTTGACGATCTCGAGCGCCTCGAGCACGGAGATGCCCGCCTTGATGAACACCGCGAGCTGGCGCGAGAAGTGCATCAGCTCCTTGCGCTTGACCTTCTTCTTGGTGATCTCGAACTTCAGGACGCTCTTGCGCTCTTTGACCGTGATCGGCTTGAGATCGCGGTCGATGAGCGTGGTATACACACGCGTTGCCGTGGGGGACTTCTGCTTGCCTTTGACCTTGCTGCCGTCTTCGTCGAGTGCCGTGTAGGCGTACGTAGGCATGTCCCCCCCTTACATCGTGTAGATGCTGCGAATGACTTCGGCGATCGTGGTGACGTCCTGCGTGACGAGACTCACGGCTTCGTCCATGAGAGTGCGCATGCCCTGTGACACGGCCATGCGCCGGATCTCCTCTTGCGTGGCCCAACCGACGACCAGGCGACGGATCTCGGGCGTGATGCGCAGGAGCTCGTAGACGCCGATGCGCTCCTGGTAGCCCGTCTCGGCGCAGAAGTTGCAGCCTTCGCCGTGGAAGAACTTGACCTTGCGTTCACCGCGCGTGTCGGCCGTCGCCAGTTCGTAGAACGTGAGCTCGTCGACCGTGGGCTCGTACGGCACTTTGCACTTCGTGCAGATCCGCCGAACCAAACGCTGGCCGACGACGGCGAGGATCGACGAGGAGATGAGAAACGCCTCGATGCCCATGTCGAGGAAGCGGTGCAGCGCCGCGGCCGAGTCGGTTGCGTGTAGCGACGACAACACGAAGTGCCCCGTGAGCGCCGACTGGATGGCGATGCGGGCTGTCTCAGCGTCGCGGATCTCGCCGACGAGGATCACGTCCGGGTCTTGGCGCAGGATTGCCTTGAGCCCGTCGGCGAAGGTGAGGCCCGCCTGGTCGTTGGTTTGAATCTGGTTGATCGACGGGAACACGTACTCGACGGGATCCTCGATCGTCATGATGTTGCGGTGCGGCTCGTTGATCTCGCTGAGGGTGGCGTAGAGCGAGGTGGTCTTGCCGCTGCCAGTCGGGCCGGCGCAGATCACCATGCCGAACGGTGAGCGGACGATCTTCGAGAACGTGACGCTGGTGTCCTCGGGCATGCCGAGATCCGAGAGGCGGTAGAGCGGCCGCGTCTTGTCCAACAGTCGGAGCACGCACTTCTCGCCCCAGATGGTCGCAGTGGTGGCCACGCGCACGTCGAGCGAGCGGTCGTCGATGTCGATCGCGAACTGACCGTCCTGCGAACGGCGCCGCTCGACGATGTTCATGTTCGCCATGATCTTGAGCCGGCTCACCAGCGCTGGGGCCATGGTGGCGGGGAGCGTCAGCGCGTCGTGCAGCGCGCCGTCGGTACGGAAGCGCACGCGCAGCTGCTTGTCCTGCGGCTCGATGTGCACGTCGGACGCGCGGTCGCGGATGGCCTGCGTGAGGATCAGATTGACCACCTGAATGACCGGGGCGTCGTCCTCCACGCCAACCCGCTCCGCTACCTCGACGCGACGGCTCGTCTCGGTGGCCTCGAAGGTCTGCACGAGCCGCTCGACCCCGCCGAGCACCCGGTAGCTCGTGTTGATGATGCGGCGGATGTCGGAGGCGGGTGCAACGAAGAGCTGAACCGACTTGCCGGTCGCCTCGGCGAGGGCCTTGCGAACCTCCGACGACGGGTCTGCCACCGCGACGTCGAGGCCGGTGTCGGTGATGGCGATCGGGACGGCGACCAGGTTTCGGGCGACCGTCTCGTTCAGCATCATGAGCGCAGCGGGGTCCGGCACGTTGACGCGGAGATCGATCGAGGGCAGCTCGAGCTGAGCGCTCAATACGTCCGCTAGATCGCGGTCGTCGAGCGCACCGAGCTCGACGAGCAGCGTGCCGAGCGGTTTGCCTGACTCCTCTTGCTGCGCCAGTGCATCGTCGACCGAGGCCTGCGAAACCATTTTGCGCTCGACGAGCATGTCGCCGAGAAGCTGATGCGAGCCGGACGCGCCGTTGCGGGCGGCGCGTGCGGGTTGGCGCTCCGGGGCCGGGGCCACGGGTGCCTTGCGTCGCAGGGCGCTCAAGGCGCTCGTTCCACGGCAGACGCCGCCGTCGTTGAAAAGGCCACAGAAACTTTCACCGCCCCCGAATCAATTACAAGGCATGCGCCCAGCCGAACGAGTGTAAAAGGGCGATAAGGCGAAAAGACCTGAATGTTTGCTTAAATTGCTGAAGGAAATTCAGCGAATGGCGAACGTGAAAAGGCGGGTTTTTCCGTGCATTAAGCGGGGAAGAAGCCCGCGAATCGCCGATTCCGCCTCGCGTCAACACCCTGGCAACGGTCCAACCGCAATGTCACCATTGACGTATGGAGTCCCGGGGGCGGGCGCTCGTTGTCGAAGACGACCGTGCCATCAGAGCAGCGATCGAGGTCGCGTTGAAGGTCGACGTGCTCGACGTGCGCGCGCTCGACAACGGAGTTGGCATAGAGGAAGTAGTGGCGCAGTTCCGGCCCGACATCGTGATCCTCGACGTTGGCCTCCCGGAGGGTCCCGATGGTTTGACCGTCGCCCGACGGATCCGCGAAGTCAGCGAGGCACCCGTCCTCTTTCTGACGGCGGCCGACGGCCTCGAGGCCCGCCTTGCCGGATTCGCGGCCGGATGCGACGACTATTTGGTCAAACCCTTCGCCATGGCCGAGCTCATGGCCAGGATTCGCGCGCTGCTTCGACGGGCGGGCGGTGCCAATGAACTGCGTTACCGGTGGGCCGGCATTGAGGTGGATCGGGAGGCCCGCACGGTCATACGAAATGACGTGGCGATCGAGCTGACGCGCACCGAGTTCGATCTGCTGGTCGAGCTCGGGCTTCACCGCGGGAAGGTGAGATCGAAGTTGTCGCTCCTCCAGGTCGTGTGGGGTTACACGCAGTACGACCCCAACCTGGTCGAGGTGCACATCAGCGCTCTGCGCAAGAAGCTCGAAGAGCACGGTCCGCGCGTGATCCACACCGTCCGTGGTGTCGGCTACGTCTTTCGGACGTGACCGCGCCCACGCGCTCCGGGCGACCTGACATCGGGACGCTGGTGTCGCTCGCCGCGGTTGCCTATGCGGCGCTGTTCGTGGCGTGGGTCGCGTGGGGCGGCGGGACCACGTGGCAGCGAACAGTTATCAGCGACGCGGCAATGCTTCCCATGACGCTCGGAGGCGCCGCGCTGTCTTGGCGGGCCTCGCTCCGAGTCGAACTACCCGAGGCCGTGAGGCGTTCGTGGCGTTGGATCACCGCCGCCTTCCTCGCCTGGTGGGCGGGCGATGCGCTATGGCTCTTCTACGAGGTGGTCTCGCACGAGTCACCGTTCCCGTCGGCCGCAGACGCATTCCGCCTCTCGTTCTACGGACTCATGCTTGTCGCCATCGTCCGCGCGGTGCGGCTTCCGTCTACCGCGGGGATGCGAGCCACCCTTGCCATCGACGTCCTGACGGTCTCGGGGATCGGCGGTGCCACCACCTGGTATCTCATCGTTCGCCCGCTCGCCGGCGATACCCACGCCAGCTTCTTCGAGGCCGCGCTGACGGCCGCTTATCCGATCGGCGACCTGTTGCTCGGTGTTGCGATCTCCGTTGCGCTCTTTGCGGGACGTGGCCGCGGTCCGGGCCGGCCGCTGCGGCTGCTTGCGTGCGGCGCCGCGGTCTTTGTTGTGGCCGACGTCCTGTTCGCCCGCCTGTATCTGGCCGAGCAATACGACGTCGGAGACTGGCCCGACGCGTTCTGGATGATCGCGTTGACGGTGATGCTCCTCGCCGCGAACGCTCAGCACTCGGCGCCGGTCACGTCATCCCGGTCGGTGCGAGCGTCAGCCGTCACCCGGCCCTTCTTTCCTTACGCCGCGGTCGTGCTCGGGTATGTGCTGCTCCTCTACGCCGCACCACGCGAGTCGTCGCAGAGCGCTGTCGTGCTGGTCCTCGTCTCCTTCTTCGTGACGTGTCTGGTGGTGGTGCGACACGCGCTCGTGCTGCGCGAAAACGTCCGTCTGACCGAGGCCAGGACGCGTCTGCACACGATTGTCGATTCCTCTAGCGAAGCCATCTTCGCGACGTCGCTGGTGGGCACGGTCACGAGTTGGAACCGCGGCGCGGAGGTGATGTACGGGTGGGCCGAAGCCGAGGCGGTCGGGCGCGACATCCGCGACCTGATCGTGCCCGCCGACCTTCACGAAGAGATCGCCCAGACGCTGGAAGACGTCAAGCGAGGCGTCTCGGTGAAGCTGCACGAGACGTGGCGGCGCCGCAAGGACGGGTCGATGGTGATGGTGACGGTCTGCTACTCGCCGATCTTCGCTGACGATCGGCGGGTGGTCGGTGCCTCTGCGATTGGCTCCGACCTCACTGAAGTGCACCAACTGGCGGCCGCGCTTCGAGCCGCCCTGAGCCGGGCTGAGGACGCGCTAGCCGAGGTCGCCAATGCCGAGTCCACGTCGCGTCGGTTCCTCTCCGACGCCGCCCACCAGTTGCGCACGCCGCTGACGAGCATTCGCGCCTGCTCCGAAGCGCTTGCGCTCGCCGACGCCGCCGGGCAGCGGACCGACCTCCTCGACATCCTTGTCACCGAGAGCGCGCGGGCAGGCAGCCTCATCGACGACCTGCTGAGCATTGCCAGAGCCGAGCACGACCGGCTCGTTCGCAAGACGCCGGTCGACGTCGTCGCCCTGTGCCGGGCAGCGGTTGCCACATTGGTGCCCGACGAGTCGCCAATCCGCACGTCTGTTCAAGTCGCCGGAGACGCGCCTCCCGTCGTAGAGCTCGACGAGCGCGCGGTCAGCGAGATCCTGAGCAATCTGCTCACGAACGCCAAGCGACACGCGGTGAGCTGCATCGACCTGTTCGTCACGACAACGTCGACCTGTGTCGAGATCGCGGTCTTGAACGACGGCGCCCAGCCGCACCCAGCCGAGTACGAGCGCATCTTCGAGCGGTTCGTCAGCCTGGACGGTCGCGGCGGCACCGGCCTCGGCCTGGCCATCGCCCGCGCCTTTGCCCGCTCGTGCGGCGGCGACCTCGTGTACAGCGACGGTGCGTTCCGCTTGCGCCTGCCGCTGTCCGGGCAAATCGGTCAATAACACTGGTTTCCGACTGTTCTTCAGGGACGGGTCAGCCCGGCTTCAGGTGGTCTTCAGCTTCGTGACCGACAATGGCCCCTACTTTCAGGCGGGCATTGAAGGCGCCATGTCGGCGCGTAGCTCGGGGCGAACGGGGATCTGGGATGTTTCGTGGGACCACTCTTAAGTCTGCGATCGCGCTCGTCGCGACGCTGGCGCTGCTAGCCGCTGGTGCGAGCATCGTTCGAGCTGACAGCGTCGACGCGGATGGCGACACACTCGAGACAGGGAACAACATCACCGCGAGCTGTCTGACGGAGACCGACAACGGCGTGCTCAAGCTGACTTACGACAGCACCGGGTCAAACCCCAAGCACTATGTCGCTGGTACGGCACTCACGATCAGTTCTGTCGTGACGAACGCCGGGGGCTCCGCAATCACTTCAGCAGCGTCAAATTCGACCAACAATGTCGCGGCGATTTGGAACGCCGACGGCCAGACAATGACGATTCCCATCACAACGGTTGTCCCCGCAAATACGCCGGGCGGCACTTACAAGGTCGACTACACCGTTGCTGGGGCCGGAGCCGGCGGCGGGACCGTTAGCCGGAGCAGGCACTTCAACGTCACTGTCACATGCACGCCTCCGTCGAATACCGCTCCGACGGTGTCGGTAACGGGCGTTACGAGTGGCGCCTCCTACAACAAGGGCTCGGTGCCGGCCGCAGTCTGCTCGGTCACCGATGCTCAGGACGGGCCGAGCACCTTCCCCGCAACGTTGAGCGCCATCACGGGCCCGTACGCCGCTGACGGCATCGGTTCCCAGACCGCCTCGTGCTCCTACACCGACGCAGGCCCGGGTCCGCTTAGCGATACAGACTCGGTCTCCTACAACATCGTCGACTCGAGCGCGCCGGTCATCACGCCCACCGTCACGGGCACCAAGGGTTCGCTCGACTGGTACACGAGCGATGTCACCGTCCAGTGGACGGTCACCGACGCACAGTCGACGGTCGCCATCGACTCCGGTTGCGCCCCGTCGACCACCTTCACCGCTGACACGACCGGCGTCACGTCCTCCTGCACCGCCCACAGCGCGGGCGGCTCGGCGAGCGATTCGGTCACAGTAAAGCTCGACAAGACCGCGCCCACGGGCGTAGCGCTCGCGCCCTCGGGCACTGCGGGCGTCGCTCCCTGGTTCACCTCCAACGTCGAGGTGATCACGAACGGAACCGACGCCACCAGCGGTGTGAGCTGCACGGATTCCCAGCCGTTCAGCGCGGAGACCTCCGGTACCACCGTCAACGGCTTCTGCACCAACGGAGCGGGGCTCACCACGAATGCCAGCCCCCTGACGCTCAAGATCGACAAGACCGGGCCGTCGGCCGAGCTCAACGTCACGGACGGGACGCCCGGCGGCACCAACGGTTGGTACACCTCCGATGTC
>DATLOH010000054.1:0-32388 GCA_035536375.1 Acidimicrobiales bacterium | reverse complement strand
CTCGGATCGAGCGAAGTCCAGAAGACCGGTTCGCACGCGGTCGGCAACGTCGGGGTCGAGCGATGCCGTCGGTTCGTCGAGCACCAGGAGTCGGGGGCGGTGCAGGATCGCCTTCACGATCCCGACGAGCGTCTTCTGCCCGGAGGAGAGCTCGCTGCCGAGCGCGCTGCGGAGGTAGCCAATGCCGAAACGCTCGAGACCCTCCTCAGCGGCCCGTTTGGGGTCGGCGACTCCGTAGAGCCGGGCGTAGAAGTCGAGGAACTCGCCCACGCGGAGCCTCTCGGCCAAGGGGAGGTATCCGGCGGCGAAGCCGACATCGGCCATCGCTGCCTGGCGCTGGTCCGGGAGGGGCCGACCGAGGATTTCGATAGTCCCCTCGTCCGGCGTGATCGCACCGAGCAGCATCAAGAGTGTCGTGGTCTTGCCGGCGCCGTTGGGCCCGAGCAGCGCTACGCGCTCGCCCGCCGCAACCCGGATGTCGATGCCGTCCACCGCCCGCACGCGCGAGTACTGCTTAACGAGACCTCGGGCGAGGAGCGCAGCCGTCACCTCTGAAGTGTGGCCGGTGCGACGCGGTCGACCGAGCGAGTTTCCCCCCACCCTCCCGAACCTGCGACCGAATCGCGCGTGCAGGCGCGCGATTCGGTCGCAGGTTGGTCAGGGCTCCGGATCGCCGAGGAGGTTGACGGCCTTCTCCACGGCCTTGCGGGCGCGGGTAATGCGGCGCTCGTCGCGGCCGGCATCCTCGTCACCGTGCGCGGCGAGCTTCAGCTTGTCAATGGCGACGTCGGCCAGTTCCTCGGCGATGCCAGCGAGGCGGTCGCGTAGTTCGTCGGTGTTGCTCACGGCTCTCCTAGTGACGGGTCGTCCACGAGTCCGGCCGCGTGCGCAGCGAGAACGACGGGGTGCACGGTACGCATACCGGCGTTGGCCAAGTGCAGCGCGCAGCCGGGGTTGGCCGAGGCGACGATTGCCGCTCCACTTCGACCGATCGAATCGATCTTCCGGTCTCGGATCGCGTTTGCGGTCTCTGGGTGCAGGAGCGCATACGCGCCCCCGGCACCGCAGCACAGTCCCTCGTCGTCGAGCTCCACGATCTGGGTGTACGGCCCGAGGACCATACGCACGGGAAGATGCGCTCGCTGCACGTGCCGGAGATGACATGGGTCTTGCACCGCCACCCGGCCCGGTAACGCGCGACGCGCGGGTGGCAGCCGATCGGCGCGCTCAGCTAGCCACGTGTGGATATCGACGACGCGCGCTGCGAAGGCGTCGGCCTCGTCGGTGCCGAGGAGCTCGCCGTAGTTAGCGAGAGCGGCACCGCAGCCTGCGCTGTCGACGATCACCGGACAGGAACCCGAGTAGCGGCGTATCACCGCTCGTGCTTGGGCGCGCGCCAGGTCGCCTTCACCCGCGTGCTCGGCGAGCGCGCCGCAGCAGCCACCCGCCCACGCCGGTTTGGGCACGGTGACACCGGCTCCGACCGCTCCGAGAAGTCGCACGGCGGCGACGTGCACGTCCCGCTCCCACTGGTCCATGACGCAACCGGTGAACAGCATCATGTCGCCGCCTGTCGACGCGAGGCGGGGTCGCCGCAAGCGCAGCCGTGCAGGCGCTCCCGGGACGGGCAGACGAGCGCGCTGGGCGATCGCGGCGGTGAGGACCCCGGCGCGCAACACCGGCGGGTGACCGAGCGCGCGCAGACCGATCTTCAGCCACCACGGCGTCTTCCCGCCGCGACCGGCAACGCCTTCTGCCAGAGCCTCACGCGTTCCGCGCATGAGTCGTCCGAACGGCACGCCGCTTGGGCACGCGGTCTCGCACCCGCGGCACTGCACGCACGAGTGCATCGCGTCGACGAAGTTGGAGTCCGCGACGATGACGCCCGACTGCACACCGCGCATCCCGGCGATTCGGCCCCGCGGTGATGCGAGCTCGTCACCAGTGACGCGGTAGGTCGGGCAATGCGGAAGGCACAACCCGCAGGCGACGCACGCGACGAGGTCGTCGTCGGCAACATGGAGCAGCGGGTGGTCAGCCAACGGTGCGCCCCGGATTGAGACGGCCGGTCGGATCGAAGGCAGCCTTGAGCCGGACGGTCACGGCCGCCGTCTCGGGGGCGAGAGTCGCGGCTGCGGCCTCCGCCGCCGTGTGCACGACACCGACGCCGATCTCGGCGACGAAGCCACCGGCGAAGGATTCTGGGCCGAGGCGTGCGGCTTCGTTCGGCGGCATCGACACCCGCCCGTTGCTCGGCAGGGCGGGAGCGCCGGCGATCAGCTCGGCCGCAGCGCCTAGGAGGCGGGCCTGGGCGTGAACGTCGGCGGCGTGCCCCTCGAGCAGCACCCAGGCCGTGGTCCCGTCCCACAGGATCGACGAGGGGCGGAACAGGTTCGCAACCAGCGAGGTCGGGTCCGCTCCCGGGACGCGCCACCACTGCGAGACCGCCGGACGGGGCTGGGTCCGGAGCACAACCTGCGCAATGAAGGCGAGCGTCCCGAGCGAGCCCACGAGGAGGCGTGACAAGTCGAAACCGGTGACGTTCTTCACGACCGGTCCGCCTGCGCGCGCGACCGCCCCTGCGGCGGTGACGAAGTGCGTCTCGAGAACCGTGTCGCGGACTGGGCCCCAGCGGAGCCGTCGCGGTCCGCTGCGCCCGACCGCGAGCACGCCGCCGACCGTGGCGGCGATGGGATCGTGCGGGTCGAGCGCGACCATCTGTCCCGCCGCTGCCAGCGAGGCATCAAGCTCTGCGACGGTGGTGCCGGCCCCGACGCGCACGATCATTTCCGCCGGCGCGTATTTGACGATCCCGCTCGGCGCCCGCACGGTGCGCACGGATGGCTCCACCGAACCGCCGACGTCCCACTGCGTGCGGCCTCCGACAACCGTCACGAGCCCGGCTTCGGTGGGCCCGACCTCCTCCGCAAAGGCGCGCACCGCAGCAATACCGGGCACCTCAGGACGGTGAACACCAGCAGCAACCTTCAAGGCCGCCAGTATGGGCGCGAACGGACAGCGCCGACACGAGCCACTGTCGGTTTAGGTGGGGGTGCTGCGGGGGGTTGTCGGTGCAGGTGGGGGTACCCATGGGACTCGTCGGCTCAGGTGGGTGCAGGACACCCACGTACGCCGACACCGCCGCCATTTACCCCCACGTGGACCGACAACCTCTGGCGGCATCTTCAGAGCGGTTCAGATCCAGGCGCCGGCGGGCACGGGGCGGCGGACCGCCTCACCGCAGCCGACGCCGCCGGGGAGGATCTTGTCGGGGTTGCACACGTCGTCGGGGTCGAACGCGGTGCGCGCCGCGGCCTGCGCGGCGAGGTCGACCTCGCTGAAGACGAGTGGCATGAAGTCGCGCTTCTCGAGGCCGATGCCGTGCTCGCCCGACAACATGCCGCCGGCCTCCACGCACACGCGGATGATGTCGTCACCCGCGGCGTGCACCCGCTCCAGGACGCCCTCCTCCCGCGCATCGAAGACGATCAGGGGGTGGAGGTTGCCATCCCCCGCGTGAAACACGTTCATCATGATCACGTCGTGGCGCGCGCCGATCGCGTAGACCTCGCGTAGGACGTCGACGAGCTTGGCTCGTGGCACGACTGCGTCGTGCAGGTAGTAGTCGGGTGCGACCCGAGCGATCGCGCCGAATGCCGACTTACGCGCCTTCCACAGCACCGCGCGCTCCACCGCGTCGGCCGCAACACGGATCGACGTCGCGCCTGCCGCCTCAGCGATCTCGACCACTGAAGCCGCTTCGGCGGCAACCCCATCCGGTAGGCCGTCGACCTCCACGAGCAGGATGGCGGCGGCGTCAACCGGCAGCCCCGCTTGCACGTACTCCTCGACCGCCCGAGTGATTGCGGCGTCCATCATCTCGAGCGCCGCGGGGACGATGCCGGCAGCGATTACAGACGACACCGTCTGTGCCGCCGCCTCGATCGTCGGGAACGCTGCCAGAACGGTCTGGACTGCGGGCGGCACCGGCGTTAGCTTCACCGCCACCCGCGTGGCGATGCCCATCGTGCCTTCGCTTCCGACGAAGACACCGCGCAGGTCGAGCCCGGCCGGCTCAGGGTCCAGCCCGCCGAGGATCGCCACCGACCCGTCGCCGAGCACGACCTCGACCGCGAGCACGTGCGCCGAGGTGACGCCGTATGCGAGGCAGTGCGGACCGCCGGAGTTGTTGGCGACATTGCCGCCGATCGTGCAGCTCTGCTGGCTCGACGGGTCCGGCGCGAAGTGCAGCCCGTGCGGGGCGACCGCCCGGCTCAGGTCCAGATTGAGGACGCCCGGCTGCACCCACGCGACGCATCCGATCGGGTCGACGTCGAGGATTCGATCCATACGGCTCGTCGCAACCACCACTGACTCGGTACCGGCGATGGGAACGGCGCCGCCCGCCAAGCCGGTGCCCGCTCCGCGTGGCACAACTGCCCGGCCGAACTGACGCGCCAGTTCGACGCAGCGCACCACCTCGTCGGTGTCGACCGGGAAGCACACGATGCCCGCCCGACCGGAGAGGATCGAGGCGTCGCGGCCGTACAGCGCACGGTGCAGATCGTCCACGTGCACGCGCTCCGCGCTGAGCGCCGCCCGTAGCGCAGCAGCGAGGTCAGCAGACATCGCGCGAGACGCTACCGTCACGGTCCCCGATGCAGCCGCCCCGTCTCACCGCCTACGTCGACGCCGAGCGCGACCGGATCCTCGCCACGCTCGCCGACTGGCTGCGCATCCCGTCGATCTCCGCCGATCCCGCGCACGCCGCTGACGTGGTCACCTCGGCCGAGTTCTGCGCCGGGCTGTTGCGCGAGGCCGGACTCGAGAACGTGGCCGTCCTGCCCACGCCTGGCGCGCCGTCCGTCTATGGCGAGTGGCTCCACGCACCAGGCGCCCCGACAGCACTCGTTTACGGGCATCACGACGTGCAACCGGTTGACCCGCTCGAGCTTTGGGAGTCGCCTCCGTTCGAGCCCGTGTTTGTCGACGGCGAATGCCGGGCGCGCGGCGCGGTCGACGACAAGGGGCAGACGCTCTATGAGATCGAGGCCGTGCGCGCCCTTCTCGCCGCAGACGGGGCGCTGCCCGTGAACGTCAAGTTTCTGGTCGAAGGAGAGGAAGAGGTCGGGAGCCCGAACTTCGAGCGCCTGCTCCAGGACAACGCCGCCAAGTTCGCCTGTGACGTCGTCGTTGTATCCGACACGACGATGGTGGCGCGCGACGTTCCCTCGGTGTGTGTCGGCATGCGCGGCCTCGTCGCGTTCGACGTTGCGCTGCGCACTGCCGAGGCCGACCTCCACTCGGGCGTGTTCGGCGGCGCCGCCCCCAACGCCGCGCACCTCGCCGCCCGACTCGCAGCCTCGCTCCATGACGCCGACGGCCGCGTCACGATCCCGGGCTTCTACGACGACGTGCTGCCGTTGTCGCCGCGCGAACAGTCCTCCGTCGCCAGCCTGCCCGGCGACGACGCCTCCTGGATGGCGATGGCCGGCATCCGGCGCACCGAAGGCGAGGCGGGTTATGGGATCCATGAGCAGGTCGGTTACCGCCCGACCGCAGAGGTCACCGGTATCAGCTCCGGCTACGCCGGGCCCGGAATCAAGACCATCGTCCCGGCCACCGCGACGCTGAAGCTCAGCTTCCGACTGGTGGCCGCGCAGGACCCGTCGGCCATCGCCAAGTCGGTCGAACAGTGGATCACCGACCGTGTCCCGGAAGGCGTCGACGTGGTGATCACGCCCGTTGGCGGCGTCGGCCCGATCCGCACGCCAGTCGACCACCCAGGCATGCGTGCGCTCAGCCGTGCTGTCGAGATCGTTTGGGGCCAGGCGCCGCTGCTCACACGCGAGGGCGGAAGCGGCCCGGAGGAAGCGCTGGCCCGCGTGCTGGACGCGCCGTGCCTGTTCCTGGGCGTCGGGCTCCCGGACGACCGGTTCCACGCACCGAACGAACGACTCGTGCTCGAGCAGTTCTGGCGCGGCCTTCTCGCCGCCGGCGAACTCTGGCCGGCGTTGGCCGAGGAACTCGGCACAGACGCATGAGCGCTCGCGAGTGGGTGAGCATTCCCGACCCGGAAGAGGAGCGCATCTGGGTGCTCGACGTCACGTTCCTGGCCAGCGGATGGCGGTGCGTTTTCGGCGAGTGCTGTCAGGGCGTGCTCACCGAACCGGTGCCCGAGCTCGTCCAAGGATGCTGCTCATACGGCGCCCACTTCACCGACGCCGACGACGTCGCCCGCGTCGAGCAGGCGGCGGCGACGCTCACCGACGATCAGTGGCAGTTCGCCAAGCAGGGCCGCAAGCGCGGCGTGGTGAAGGTCAACCGCTCCGGCGAGACGGTTTCGCGGCTCGTCGACGACGCCTGCGTGTTCCTCAACCGCGTGGGTTTCCCCGGTGGTCCCGGGTGCGCGCTGCACCGAGCGGCCATGGAGCGTGGCGTACCGCACCACGTGCTGAAGCCCGACGTCTGCTGGCAGCTCCCGCTACGCCGAGTCGACGAAGTCGACGAAAGCCACGACGGCCGGGTCACGAGCACGATCATGCAGTGGGATCGTGAGCACTGGGGCGCCGGTGGCGACGACTTCGCGTGGTGGTGCACAGAGGCCCCCGAGGCGTTTACCGGCGCGGAGCCGGTCTACGTCTCGATGCGCGGCGAGCTGATCGCGATGATGGGCGCGGCGGTGTACGAGGAACTGTGCAGCTACATGAACAACCGGATGGCCGGCAGCGTGCCGCTCCCCCACCCAGCCCGCAGACCCTGACCTGAAATCAGTCGTCGGGGTTCAGGATGGCCGAGAGGTCGTCCTCGTCGGGTTCCCACAGGCACCAGGACGCATGCTGGTCGCCGGCCTCTGCGGAGCATTCGGGGCAGGTGCGGCTATGGCCTTCAGTCGTGCGCTTGAGCGCACGAGCCTCTTCAAAGCGGCGATGCCGACCCTTCTTCACCATTGCTCCCCGGACCGTGACAAGTGTCGAACTGGGCACGGCAGTGTATCCCTCGCTCTGGCCTTCCCGGACGCGAGTCCCGAGCGCCCTCGGCGCTACCGTCGGGGCGTGGCTGAATTCGACGTCGACGGCATGATCGCCCGCTTCAAGGAGCGGGCGGCATCAGTGAAACGCCGCAGCATTCCACCGGTTGAGGGTCCCGAGCGCCAGCGATTCATCGAGCAGGCGCGGCTTGATTTCCAGGACTACGCCATGCTCGGCGACGCCTCCGGCTCCCTCGACGAGGGCATTCTGACCCTTCGGATAGACCTCAGGCCGCCTAGCTCCTAGTCGCCGAGAACCAGCGGCTGCCGGCTCCGTTCCTCGAGTAATAGCCCACCAGCGCCGTCGAACACGAGCGCAGCCTCCCCCCGCAC
Organism: Acidimicrobiales bacterium; assembly: GCA_035536375.1. Lineage (GTDB taxonomy): Bacteria > Actinomycetota > Acidimicrobiia > Acidimicrobiales > JACCXE01 > DATLOH01. The sequence continues at coordinate 25,025 of DATLOH010000054.1, read as the reverse complement.
GAGCCGTGCGAGCGGCTCGCCGACGAGCTTCGCCCGCCATCCTTCGCGGAGCCGGGCGGCGGGTGAGCCCCCGAGAAAGGCCGTGAGGTCCGATCGGGTGGCGAGCAGCGTTGCGTCGATCTTCTCCTGACGGGCCAGCTGGGCCACCCACGCGGCCGCGAGGGCGGCGGCCGGCCGTTGCTCGCGCTCGAGGTCATCGACCGCGGGCAGCCGCAGCTCGCTCCTCGGAAGCTTTACGCCGCGCGCCACCGCCGCCAGCACCGCCTCGGCGACATCGCCTCGCAGCGATTTGCCGCCGAGCCCGCGCACCGCGTTGAGCTGCTGTATCGACGTGGGCTGCGTCTGTGCGATCCCGGCCAAGGCGAGGTCGGCCAGCACGAAGCGCACCGGGACGTCGGTCTCGCGCGCCCTTTGCTCCCGCCACGTAGCGAGCTCTTGCGCGACGCCGCTGGCCGCACCCCGCAACTGTCGCGCCTCTTTGATTTTCCACCATGCCGTTGCGGGGTCACCGTCCTGCCCGGCGCGAGCGAGGAGGGCGGCGCACTCGGCCTCGGCCCACTCCATGCGGCCGCGGCTCTCGACGTCAGCTACGAGATGGTCGCGCAGGGCGAACAGGTGCTCCACGTCCGAGGCGGCGTACGTGAGCTGGCCTTCGCTCAGCGGCCGACGCGTCCAGTCCGTCATGCGGTCGCCCTTCGGCAGGCGCACGTGCAGGATGCTCTCCGTCAGCGTCGTCAGCGACGGCGTGCTGAACCCGGCAAACCCGGCGACCACCTGCGTGTCGAAAAGCCGCGTCGGTAACGCCCCGCACGCTCGGCGGAACACTTCGAGATCCTGCTCGGCCGCATGCAGGACCGCGAGTGCGGGACTGCGGAGCAGCCCGGCCAGCGGTTGGAGGTCGACCGCGAGCGCGTCCACGACCACGGTGGTGCTGTTCCAGCGGAGTTGAATGACTGCGACACGCGGGTAATAGGTGCGCTCCCGGTGGAACTCGGTGTCGACCGCGTAGGCGTCCTCGGCCGCAGCGGCGGCACACGCATCCGCGAAGGCGGCGTCATTGTCGATCCAGGTGAACGGAGCGGAACTCACGGCGTCGGCGGGCGCCTGAGGAACTCGGTTGCCGGGCCTTCAACTTCCACCCCGATGGCGTCGTGCGCGTGGGCGGGCGACAGCGGGACCCACGAGGCCTCCGTCTCCGCACAGACCCTGTCCTTGTGGTCGAACACTTCGACCCGCGTCGACAACGCGTCGGCGACCTGGCTGGTGACACGCGCTTCAACCCGGTACGTGAGCTCGACCCGGATCGGCCGCAGGAATCGTGTGGTGGTCTCCTTTGTCACTGCGAACTGCTTCGCCAACGCGATCGTCGCCCACGAGCCGGCTTCGTCCATCACTGCGAGGGTGAGCCCGCCGTGGACATACGCCGGAGCACCCGAGAAGCGATTGTCGAGGTTCAGCTCGGCACGCACGACGCCCGCATCGTCGTCGACGAAGAACGGCATCTGGAGACCGGCGGAGTTCGTCGGCTCGCAGACGAAGCAATTGCTCGAAAAACCCCAGTCCTCGTTGGTGAGCCGCCGCATCACTGCAAGTTACCGGCGGGTGGACGCAGTTCCAGGTAGATCGCCTTTACCGCGCCGGTCAGAGGTACGGCGACGAGCGCACCGATGACTCCGCCGGCGGACACGCCAATGAGCGCGGCAGCCATTGTCGCCGGCGGCGACAGCTTGATCGCCTGGCCGACGAGCAGTGGCTGGATCACGTTGTTCTCGATCTGCAGGTAGAGCACGAAGAGCACCGCGCACGCCAGACCGATTCCCGGACCGGCGGCGAAACCGAGCAACACGAACGGGATGCCGCCGGCCGCGCCGCCAACTTGGGGCACGAGATCCCACAGCGCGACCCACGCCGCCAGCAGAGGCGCCAACGGCACGCCGAGCACAAGGCCGACGATCAGCACGTAGCAACCCGCGACGCCCGCGACTGCGAGAGAGCCTGCGACGTAGCGGCCGACGACTTCGCGCACGACGCGCCCCGCTCGTCCCGTGCGGCGCCGGTGGCGCGCTGGGATCACCCGTTCGGCGGCGCCCACGAGCCGTGGCCCGTCGATCAGGATGGTCGTCACCAGCAGGCCAATCAGCGTCGCTGCGAGAATGCCGTTGGCAGCGGAGCCTGCAGCACGGCTGATCGGTGTCGCATCGCCCGAAAGACGGTCGGGCAGCGCCTTGACCCAGCGCTCGATCGTGCCGGGTATGCCGGCACGGGCGATGTCGTCACCGACGATGGGGACGTTTTCGAGATCGGCCAGCACAGCTGGGAGCTCGGCTCCGAGGTCCTGCGCCTGATTGATCGCCGCGGGAGCAACGAGAACCGCGGCGATCACAGCCACGACCACTGTGGCACCGGAGAGCATCGCGACAGCGATCGCCCGTCGAACGCGAAAGCGCGCCGAGATTGAGGTGACAAGCGGATCGAGCGCAATGCTGATGATCACCGCCACGGCGACCGCCGTGCCTGTCCTCGGGACCGAACGCAGGACGCTGATGACCGCCAGCAGTGCGACACCCGCCCCGACGAGGGCGAGCGCAGAACGGGGATCGAGGTCGACCGTGAGCCGGTTGCGCGCCGCGGCGCCGCGGGGGGAGCTGGGCACCGCCGTACGCTACCGGGCGGTGCCCCCGGCAGAGCCGACCCCGACCGAAACCCCGACCATCCTGCGGCTGTCCGGCCGCTCGGTGGTCCTCGTCGTCGCGCTCGTCGCCGCCGCCGCGGCGATCTTCACGATCATCGGTGCTTCTCGGCGCGTCCTCGGTTGGATGCTCGCAGCAGCGGCGATCGCCGGGCTGCTCCAACCGGTTGTCGAGGCGCTACGGCGGCGCATCCCGCGCGGCGCCGCAGTGGCGGCGGTGATGATCGGCTTGCTTGCCACGGTCGGCTTCGTCGGGTACGTCACCGTGAACAGCGTCGTCCACGAGGCCAACGTCCTGCGCGAGGCCGCTCCCGAGCGCGCCGAGCAGCTCGAGGACTCCGATCGATTCGGTGACATCGCCCGGCGCGCCAACCTGAGCGAGCGCACCGAGCGCTTCGTCAACGACCTGCCACAACGGTTGCGCGGCGGAACGCCTGCGGACGCAATTCGATCGGCGGCCACGCGCGGCCTCGCCTACTTGGCGACGGCGGTGCTGACACTCTTCCTCCTGCTTCACGGCCCGCGCCTGGTACGCGCCGCATTCGAGCAGATCCCCGACGTCGACATGCGTGAACGAGCGCGCCGCGTCGCGCTGGCGGCCTACCGCCGTGGGTTCGGTTACGCGGGTGGCTCACTGATCCTTGCGGTGGCGTTCGGACTCTTCACGACCGGCCTCGCCCGCACCGCAGGTGTGCCCGGTGCCATCCCCCTGGGTTTGTGGGCCGCGTGTTGGGATCTCCTGCCGATCGCCGGCGCGGTGCTCGGCGCGCTACCGGTGGTCATCCTCGCGGCCGCGTCGTCACCTGCGGAGGCAGCCGGCCTGCTGGCCCTGTTCGTGCTCTACCAAGTCGCGGAGAACGTCTACGCACAGCGACGCCTAGAGCGAGCGACGGTGAAGGTCGGCCCGGTGCTGACGGTCATCACGTTCAGCGCCGGTCTCGAGCTCTACGGCCTTGGCGGCGCGCTCGTAGGTCTCCTCGTGCTCGCGGTCGCCGCCGCGGCGTTCGACGAGCTCCGCCCCGATCCACTCCCCTAGCGAGCTAGCCCCGTCTGAGAGAGCCCGAGCGGATCGTCGCGAGGTCGGCTCGGTCGGCACTGTCGAACTCAACCGGAGGCGGGCCACCCAGCACCGTCGTGACGACGTCGGATTCGATCGCCCAGAACATCACGGATCCCGAGTTTGGTGAGTGGCCCGGATGCTCCGGGTCCTCGCGGTTCCGGTCGATGTACAGATCCACGAGACCGAGCAAGTGGCCGGCCTCGTGCGTGATGACCGCAGCTTCGACAAGTGAGCGGCTGGCCAGTGGTGAAGCCGCCCGCCTGATCTGATCGGGGAACACGGCGAACGTGTCGCCGCGTACGGCGACGCCGAGCGCCGAGGCACCTTCGGAGTATCGCCCCACCAGGAACAGCGCGCGGACGACGGCGGTTCCCTGGCCATGGGCGGCAGCCGCGTGACGGTCAGAGTCTGCGCGGATCTTGTCAGCAGAATGAACTTCACCCGCGATCGGCACGACCCGCTCGGTGAGCTTTACCGGCTTGCCACTCGCGGTCTCGAGCACGTCTAGGAGGCGGGCGACCGAACCTCCACTGGGCTCGGCACCGGGCTGGCGCATCACGTCGAGCACAAGCTGCGCGGCTGGCTGCGCTTGCAGGAGGATCCCGGCGAACTCGCCGGGATCGTCGTTGGCCCGGGCGACGATGGGGTCTGGCGACGTGCGGCTCGGCGACGTTGGCGCCGGTCGGGCCGGCGAGGTGGGGGTCGGGCGACCGGCTCGGTCAGTCGGGGTGCTCGACCCCGCTGCCGGCGGCCGCCCGGGTCCCTCATCTACTCGCGCTCTAGTAGTGGTGGTCTCGCCCGGCGACGTCTCGATTCCGATGTCGCCGGCGGGCGACTTGTCTCCGTTGCTGCACGCAGCCGAGAGAACAGCCGCGACGCACAAGAGGGCCGTGAGCGGTGACGTGCGGTGTCGGCTAGAGGTTCTCGTAGCGGTGAGCGTAGAGGTCGCGGAGTTCAGACGCCCTTCGCCTGTGCGGGTGCAAACCCCTGACGCACGGTGTTCTCCGTCACCGTCACTGGATCGACGAACTGCAGGAGATAGTCCGGGCCACCCGCTTTCGAACCTACGCCGGACAGCCCGTACCCGCCAAAGGGCTGGCGGCCGACGATCGCTCCGGTAATCGAACGATTGACGTAGATGTTGCCGGCGCGGAGGCGTCGGGCCGCTTCGGCGATGTGTACAGGCGACCGGCTGAACACTCCGCCCGTAAGCGCGAACGGGGTGTCAGACGCAAGCGCCAACGCGTGCTCGAAGTCGCGGGCCCGTAGGACGGTGAGTATCGGGCCGAAGTGCTCGTCGGTCGCGACGGGCGCGTGCGGGTCGACATCGGTCACAACGGTGGGGGGCACGAACCACCCGCTTGCTGGTCCCGCCGGGCCTTGTGCGGCGATCGTCCCCACCTGCGCGGCGGCTTCGATCGTCGCGAGCAGACGGCCATGCGCATCAGCGTCGATGACGGGGCCGAGTTGCGCGCCCATCTCGCTCGGGTGGGCGACGATCAGCTCGCGCGTCGCTCCCGCCAAACGCTCGATCAACTCGTCGTGCACTGCGTCGACAACAACCAGTCGGCTGGCTGCAGAGCACTTCTGCCCCGCGAAACCAAAAGCCGAGTACACGGCCGCGGGGACGGCCTGATCGAGATCGGCGTCGGCGTCGACGACCAGCGCGTTCTTCCCGCCCATCTCCGCGATAACTCGCTTCACGTGCCGCTGACCCGAAGAGACCGAAGCAGCCTCGGCCACGATGGAAAGGCCGACCTGCATTGAACCGGTGAAGACGATGAGGTGCACACCAGGGTGCCTTACGAGGGCCGCGCCTGCGGTCTCCCCCGGGCCCGGGACGATGTTCAACACCCCCGGCGGCAAACCCGCCGCCGCGAACGCCTCGCCGAGCCGCGCCGCGATCGCAGGGGTCTGTTCGGCGGGCTTCAACACGACCGCGTTGCCTGTGACGAGCGCGGCCGTGACCATGCCGCACGGGATCGCAAGGGGGAAGTTCCACGGCGAAATGACCGCGACCACGCCCTTCGCCCGGTAACCCAACCGGTTGTCCTCGCCCGGGGGGCTCTGCACGGCGCCACCCTCGGCGAGACGGAGAGCCTCGCGCCCGTAGTACTCGCAGAAGTCGATCGCCTCGCAGATGTCGGCGTCGGCCTCCTTCCAGGGTTTCCCGGCCTCGAAGACCTCGAGCGCAGCAAGTCCGTCGCGACGCTGCCGCATCCACTCCGCGGCCCGGAAGAGAACTGAGGCGCGATCTTGCGCTGGTCGGTCGGCCCAGGCCGGTTGTGCTGCTTCGGCGGCGGCGACAGCGTCGTTGGCCTCCGTCGCACCGCACGACGCCGACACCGCGACCGTGCGCTCGATGTTGGCGGGATCGACGGACAAAAGCTTCTCTGCGGTGCTCACGGCCTCGCCGCCGATCAACGCAGTGACTTTGATCGGATCGGCGCTGGCCGCCAGGTCGACCGCTTTCGAGAACCGCTCACGCGCTGGGCGAGAGCGCCACGGATGCAGCGGCTCGGGCTCGTAGGGCGTCGGCGAGAGGGCGTCGGTGGGTCGAGGTGTCACGGGTCGTGAGGCGCGCGGCTCGTCGTCGGACGGACGGGGCGGCGCCAAAAGGTCGTCGATCTCGCTCGTTGCGTCGGCAAGACGCAAGAAGCTCTCATTGGCCGTGTTCTCGAGCAGCCGGCGCACGAGGTAGGCCATCCCCGGGAGCAACTCACCAACCGGGCAATAAACGCGCAGCCGCAGACCAAGGTCGCGAATGGCACGCTGCGCGCCACCGGCCATCCCGTAGAGCATCTGGAGCTCGTAGCCGTTGTCGGGAATGCCGACCTGGCGTGCGTAGGCGATGGCGTAGGCGAGCGACCGCAAGTTGTGCGACGCAAACGCGGGCCGTACCGATCCGTGAGCGTCGTGAAGAATCGCGACGCACCGTTCGTAGTTGGCGTCGGTGTCGACCTTGTTCAGATAGACGGGCGCGTCCCATCCTTCGGCCTCGGCCACGATCGTTTCTGCATCCCAGTACGCGCCTTTGACCAGACGGATGCCGATTGGACGCGGCCGGCCCTTCGCCCAGGAGCACAATGCGTCGAGGTCCGCAGCGCTGTCTCTGAGGTACGCCTGCACAACCACCCCGGCGTCGAGCTTCTCGAACCCCGGCTCGTCGAGCAGCTCGCGGAAGAGCCGCAACGTCAAGTCCTTGACGTCGTAGTGCTCCATGTCGAGGTAGACGAACGCCCCCCGATCGACCGCCGTTTGGAGGATCGGGCGCAGTCGTCGTTTTGCCTCCGCCAGGCCCTCTTCCGCGGTTAGAGGATGCAGGTGCGGCGCCAGCGCGGTGGGCTTGACGCTCAGGTTCGTGCGGTGCAGCCCGCCAAGATCGTCCGCCTCCAGCAACGGGTCGTGCGGCCACGTGGGGGACGCAGTCGCCAGCGCGCCGAGCAGCTCGACCACGCGGTTCGCGTAACGGTCGGCCTCTGCGGCGGTGACCGTCTTCTCCCCCAGCAGGTCGACGGTGGCGGCAGAGCCCGAACGCCAGAGCCGGTCGACGGCGGCAACGGCGGCCGCGGCATCTTCGCCGGCAATGAACTGACGAGCCATCCGCTGGATCGAGCGGCGCGCGACCGCTGCGGTGATAGCGGCACCGCCGGGCATCCATTTCGCCGTCGCCAGCGCCGTTCTCAGCAAGCGCGGGATCTCCGCCGGCTCGAGATACTCGACGACGTGGCGCAGGACGTCGTCGCTGTCGGTGGCAGCCGGGAACACATCGACGAGTCGGAACAGCTGAGTCTTGAGATCGGGCCGCCGCGTGACCCATCCCATCGCCGCTTCGCCGAGTCGGTCGCGCCCTCCTTTCTGCCGCCCTGCAGCGAGCGCGCGAGCGATGACCTGCGTATCGCGTTCGATTGCGTCCGCCGACGCGAGCGTCACGGTCGAAAGTGCTCGGGGTCGAGCTGTTGGAGGAACAGCGCGCAGCGCTCAGCCTCGTCGGTCTCACCGATTTCCGCAGCTGTGGCGCGCAATCCGTCAAGACAGCGGAGAAAGCCGCGGTTCGTCGGCGCCGCCCAGCGCACATAGCCCGAGCCTCTCCACCCCGATGCGCGCAGCGTGTCGAGCCCGCGGTGATACCCCACGCGGAAGTAGGCGTAGCGCTCGACCGGATCAGTTGCCATCTCGCCGAGTGCCGCCCATGCGTCGAGGAACCGCGGCTCAGTCGCAGCAACCGCCGCAATCCCCGTCCGATCACCCGCCGCGTCCCGCAAGGCCGTGGCCAGCTCGGCGGGCGGCTCGGGAAGCACAGTCTGCGGAAGACCGGAGGAAAGGTTCACTGGGGCATCGCTCATGTGCGCATCCTCTCAGTCGGCGCGCAGGAGCGCGTGCTCCCGCTTGCCCTTCCGCAGGACGACGTAGCGCCCGTGGAGCAGGTCGTCGGCGGTGAGGACTCGTTCCAGAGCGGCCTTCGTGTTGTTGACGTACGCACCGCCCTGCTCGACGAGGCGCCTGGCCTCGCCTTTCGACGACACAACGCCGGCGCAGACGAGTGCGTCGGTGATGGCGAGGCCGTCACCGTCCAACGCGCTCCGCGGAACCGACGCCGAGGGCGCGTCGGCGAAGACGTCGAGCAAGAGGCGTTCGTCGAGGCCCGCGATCTCGGTGGTGAACAGTGCCGCCGCCGCGCGCTCCGCGCGGGAGGTCTCGGATTCGCCGTGGACGAGCGTCGTCATGTGGCGGGCGAGTGCGATCTGCGCCTCCCGCTTCTCGGGTGTCTCTGTACTTGCGACGTCGAGATCTTCGATGGTGGTGCGGTCGAGGAACGTGAAGGAGCGCAGATACATGCCGACGTCACGATCGTCGCTGCGGACCCAGTATTGGTAGAACGCGTATGGGCTCGTGCGCTCGGCGTCGAGCCAGATCTGAGTGCCGGACGCGCTCTTGCCGAACTTGGCGCCGGATGGAGCGGTGACGAGCGGCGACGTGAGGCCGTATGCCTTACCTTGCCGAAGCCGCCTGACCAGCTCGATCCCTTCGATGATGTTGCCCCACTGATCGCTGCCGCCGAGCTGCAGCGTGCACTCGTAATGGTCGTACAGGTGGAGGAAGTCGTAAGCCTGCAGGAGCATGTAACTGAACTCCGTGTAGCTGATTCCCTGGTCTCGCCCCTCGAGGCGCGAACGAACAGAGTCCTTACGGATCATCTCGTTCACGCTGAACAGCTTTCCGATGTCGCGGAGAAACTCCGTAAGGCGCAGGTCACGCAGCCACGACGAGTTGTCGACGAGCGCGACCGAGCCGGGCCCTTCAGACGGTCCGTCGAAGAACTGCTCGATCTGGGCGCGGATTGCGGCGCTGTTTCGCTCGAGAGTCCCCGAGTCGAGCAGCACCCGTTCGGTGTCGCGCCCGCTCGGATCGCCGACGAGGCCGGTGCCGCCGCCCACGAGCCCGACGACGCGGTGGCCGGCGAGCTGAAGACGCCGCATGTTCGTCAGCTGAAGCAGGCTCCCGATATGCAGGCTGTCGGCCGTCGGGTCGAACCCGATGTACGCGGTCAGGTAGTCGTGGTCGAGCTTTTCCGCCAAGTCGTCTGAGGTGACTTGATGCACGAGGCCGCGCCACGACAGGTCCTCCCAAAGACTGGCTCGGCCCATGTGTTCAGCTTCGCACGCGGTCCCGTATCGTCCGGCCCATGCCGAGCGCGCTGACGACCAGGCTCCGCTTGTCGGGACCGCTCGACCTCGCTCGCACGGTCGGCCCCATCCGCCTCGGCCGAAACGATCCCCGCATCCGCGTGCTCGGCGACGTGCTCTGGCGGGCGACCCGGACCGAGCTCGGCCCGGCGACGATCCGGGTGCGCGTCGCCCAGGACGTCGTAGCCCACGCATGGGGTCCAGGGGCGCCCTGCGCACTCGACGGCCTACCCGCGCTGCTCGGGGAGCTCGACGATGCGGCCGGCTTCGAGCCGCACCACCATCCCGTCGTCAAGGCCCTGGCGCGCGCGCATCCGGGTCTTCGTCTTCCTCGTACCGGCGCCGTGTTCGAGGCGGCTGTTCCCGCGATCATCAGCCAGAAGGTGACCGGGCTCGAAGCCAAGCGAGCGTTCAGCGCGCTCGTCAGGCGCCACAGCGACCGCGCTCCCGGACCGGCGGACGGCCCAGAGCTTTGGCTTCCACCAACACCGGCCGTCGTCGCCGCACTTGCGGGTCATCGCTGGCCCACGTTGGGCCTCGACGGAGACCGCGCCGCAACGCTGCGGAGGGCGGCTGCCGTTGCCGACCGCCTGAATGGACTCGCCACCCTTGCCGCGCATCGGGCGTCGGCCGACCTGCGCTCGATTCCGGGGATCGGACCGTGGACTGCGGCCGAGGTGACACTGGCGTCGCATGGAGATGCCGATGCGGTGTCGGTCGGCGACTACCACCTCAAGAACCGCGTCTCGTTCGCGTTGGCCGGTGAGCCGCGCGGCACCGACGAGCGGATGCTCGAGTTGCTCGAACCGTTCCGGCCCCATCGCGCCCGAGTGGTTCGTCTTCTCGAAACCGCTGGTCGTCCTGCGCCCCGTTACGGTCCACGCGCCACCCTGCCGACGCACCTTCCGGCGCCATGGTCGGCCGGGCATCCGATGCGGCGGGCGACTATGAAGGCGCAGTGAGCGCCGCAGTCATGGTCGCGGGACTGCGGAAGTCCTACGGCGAGGTCGCCGCCGTGCGCGACATCAGCTTCGAAATCGCCGAGGGCGAAGTCGTCGCCGTACTCGGCCCAAACGGGGCAGGCAAGACGACCACAGTCGAGATACTCGAGGGATACCGAACGCGCGACAGCGGCACGGTCTCGGTGCTCGGGAGCGATCCGGAACACGGAGGGTCAGCGCTACGGGAACGGGTCGGCATCGTGCTGCAGGAGGCCGGTGTTGATCACTACCTCACGGTCTCCGAGGCCGTGCGCATGCACAGCGAGCTCTACCGGCAGCCGCTCGGAGTCGACGAGGTCGTCGATCTGGTCGGGCTCGAAGAGAAGCGGAACGCGCGCATCAAGACTCTCTCGGGCGGGCAGAAGCGCCGCCTCGACGTCGCTCTGGCGCTAATCGGCGACCCAGAGTTGCTCTTCCTCGACGAACCGACGACCGGCTTCGACCCAACAGCACGCCGGCAGGCGTGGGAGGTCATCAAGAGCCTCTGCAACCTCGGCAAGACGGTGCTCCTGACGACGCACTACATGGACGAGGCGCAGTATCTCGCCGACCGGGTCATCGTCATCGCCGCTGGGCGGGTGGTTGCCGAAGGGCCGCCCAGCTCGATCGGCGGACGGGCGAGCGCCCGCGCCCGAATTCGCTTTGAACTGCCGCACGGGGTCGAAGTGGCAGACCTACCCGTCGGCACCGTTGCGATCGATCGGCGTTCGGTGCTCATAGAGACAGCCGAGCCCACGGGCGTCTTGCACCGCCTCACCGGATGGGCGGTCGAGCGCGGCGTGGAGCTTGATGGCCTCGCGGTCGACCGCCCATCGCTCGAAGACGTTTATCTCGAGCTGACGGCCGAGCAGGCCGAGTCGTGAGCACGATCGGCGCCGCGCTCCGTCGCATCAAGTGGGAGCAACGAATGTTCTGGCGCAACCCGGCGGCAGCCGCGTTCACGTTTGCGTTCCCACTCATGTTCCTCGTGGTCTTCACCGCGATAAACGGCAACGAGACGGTCACGCTTGCCGGCGGCAAAGCAAAGTTCGCGCAGTATTACGTGCCCGCCATCGTCGGCTTCGGCGTCATCTCCGCCTGCTACGCGAACCTCGCATTCTCGGTCAGCATCCGGCGTGAGAATGGCATCCTCAAGCGCACGCGCGGCACCCCGATCGCCCCGGTCGCGTATGTGGCCGGGCTTGTCGGCAACGTGATCGTCATCTCGCTGATCCTCGCTGCCCTCACGATCTCCCTCGGGTTGCTGGTCTATGGCATCAGCTTCCCCGGGCGATACATCGGCCTGATCGTGACGATCGCGGCGGCGGCGTTCTCCTTCTCGGCGATCGGCGTCCTCGTATCCACTTTCGTTCCCAACGAGGACGCCGCCACGGCGATCATCAACTTCATCCTCTTCCCGCTACTTTTCATCTCCGGCACATTCGGACGGGTCGAGCCCGGCTCGGCCCTCGGCACCGTGGCCGGGTTCTTTCCGATCCAGCATCTCAACAAGCTGATGGAAGCGGTCTTCAACCCGTTCACCGACGGCACCGGCCTGATCGGCTGGCACTTGTTGATCCTGCTGTTGTGGGGCGTCGCCGCTACCGCACTGTCGCTGCGGCGCTTCAACTGGATGCCGCGCTCGACTTAGAGGTCGCGCAGCATCGTGTGGTGCGGCAGGCCGGTCTCGTCGGTGGTGAAGCCATCGCCGACTACGACGAATCCTGCACGCGTGTAAAACGCAATCGCCGTGTCGCGTGCGTGGCACCACAGGACTGTTGCGCCGAGCGCCGCGACCCGTGTGACGGCCTCATCGAGAATCGCCTGGCCGATGCCCTGCCCCTGGTGGTGATCGTCGACGGCCATGCCGCGAAGTCGCCACGCCTTCGCGCCAGGGCGAAACTTCGTGCGCTCTTCTGAGAACGATGCGACCGCGATGACCAGCCCGCTTGCGTCACGCACCCCCAAATGGAATGCACTGGGGCGGTCATCCTCGGCCCAGCTGACATTGGCGGAAGGATCGCCGCCTCGCAAAACGCGGCGACGCAGCGGGTGGACCTCAGTTACGTCCAGATCGACGGCTGCCCACACTCTGCGTTATCCACCGGAGCGCAGGACAGTTGCGGCTCGAACAGCATCGGACCGCACCTCGTCGTCGAGGTCAGACGACAGCTCGGCGATAATTCGGAGTGCGTTTTCGTGCGCCCTTAGCCAACCCGGTCCGCGTTCGATCGTCCACGCTGCGTAGCTCCGAGACAATGGGTGGTCGGCCTCCGACGTGACTCGCAGTCGACGCATTACCTCGTCAGCGGTCAACGCACTACCTAGCACCCACGGCGATAGCGGAAATGACTCGAAGTCCTTCACCGCCAGGAGATCCACCACCGTTTCTGCCTGGACAGCAGTGGAGTCGATCGGCACAAGCTGTCCAGGAACCTCACGGTCGATGAGGTAGAGCGCAAAGCCGAAGTCCTCGAGTACCTGCACGAGTGCAGATGGTGACGAACCGTACTGCCGTAGCGCCACGCCGTTGCTTTCGATGATCAGGACGGGGGCGTCGGGTCGAAGCAAGGTTTGCTCCATCCCTTTGAGCACGTTGAGCTCAGATCCCTCGACGTCGATCTTCACCATGTCGACCCTGCTCCAACCCCGTTGGCGGACAAGCGCGTCCACGGTGACCGTCGGCAGCGTGATTGATTGATCCCGCGCCGGAACGTCCGCAGTGACGACGTGCCCCCAAGCGAGGTCGGGCTCGAACTCTGCGGTACCGGAGCGGTCGGCCACGATTGCATGCACAATCTCGCACCTGTCGAAACTGTTGCGGGCGGCCGCTGCCAAGAGAAGCGCCACGTTGTTTGGCGCGGCCTCGATCGCGATTACCTCGCATTCCAGCGCAGCCGCAGCAATCGCGAATGTGCCGAGGTGGGCCCCGACGTCGATAACGCACGCACCCTTGCGCAACAGGTGACGGAACAGCTGCGTCGGCGGCTCCTCCGGGTAGCCGTGCGTCAGGAGCCACTGGCCGATCGGATCGCTCGAGTTCGGATCGACCGCAAAACTTGCTGATGTTCCGGGTGCCACCCGAACGTAGGGAAACATCACGTTCACGCCCACATCCACGTCGCCGTTCGCGGGCGCGTCTGGCAGCTGAAGCCCATGGCGCAGCACGGAGCGAGACTAGCGAGGCCCGCTTGTAACATCCGACGGCATGCGGGACAGCCAGGGGGCGTACGTCAACGGGATTCGCGGGTTCTAGTCGTGCGCGTCCTCCAAGTCAGCACGTGGGACACCGCGTGCGGGATCGCCGATTACACCTCGTCGTTGCGCACCGCACTTGAGGCCTCCGGCGTCGAGTGTGAGGTCTGGGCCATCGACCGCACAGAAACCAAATATCTGTCACGCGCGGAGCTCACCGAGTACTTCAGCGATCTCGCCCAAACGGCGGCGACGGGCTACGACGTCGTGCACGTTCAGCACGAATTCAGCTTCTTCGCCGGTGAGTACGGGGTGCGGACGTCGGTTGACAACCTGGCGCTCGTTCTCCAGCGGTTGCAGCGCGCACACGTGCCGACGGTCATCACATGCCACACCCATCCGGCAGCGGCGCTGCCGCGGCGGTTGAGGCGGCTCCATCGGGCAATGCTGATGTACTTCCGAGCGCGACTCAGAGTGCCGGTGGCCCGAGGGAACGTCCAGGTGATTGCCCACAATCGGCTCACCCGAAGGGCGTTGCTCGACTTCGGGCTCGCGCCGAACCGCGTGCATGTCATTCCGATCGGCGTCAAGACCTCCGAGCCGCCGAGCGACGTTCAGCGCGCCGAAGCGAAGCGGTCGCTGGGCTTCTCGGCGCTCTCGACCGTCCTCGGCATGTTCGGATTCGTGGTTCCGCACAAGGGCCATGTCGCGGCGCTCGAGGCCTTGGCGCTGCTGCCCGAGACGTATTGCCTCGTCATCGTCGGCAGCGCGCACCCCCACGGAACAAGCAGCGCGGTCAACGACATCCTCCGCTGGCTCGACGAGCATCCGGCCGTTGCGCCGAGAGTGCGGCTCGCAGGTTGGGTCGAACGCGACGAGATGCAGCGGTATGTCGACGCCGTCGACGTTCACCTCGCGCCATACCAAACCGAGCCTGTGCTGTCGGCGTCGGCGGCGGTCGCAGCGGCGGTTGGCTCCGGCCGACCAGTGGTCGCCAGCAACATCCCGGCATTCGAAGAGCTCAACACCGAGGCCGACTGCCTCTGGCTGACCACACCGGATGCCCCACACGAGCTGCAATGGCGGATCGAGCAGCTCCTGAAGAGCGACGAGCGTCGCAAGTCGTTACTCGCGAACGGCGAGACCTATGCCGCCGAGAATTCCTGGGCAGTTACCGCCGGCAAGCACAAAGCACTCTACGAATCGCTTCTCGCGCGCTGATCGCCGCGTTCGATCCTTTCGGTCGCGTATGACGTCGCCGACTCGTCAAGCCGTCCGGATGCTTGAGCGCGACCTGGCTGTGAGGCGCTGTCCCAACCGGCGCCCGTACGCAAGGGTCGGCACTTCGATCAGGCGATGAATCAGAGCTGCGCCACACACCGCCACCGGAAGCGCCACCGCCAGCGCCAGGTAGTAGTTGTCCGTTCGGACGTACACCGCGTGCATGAGCACGAAGCCGCTCACGGAGTGGACCATGTACAGCGGGTAGCTGATCGAGCTGACCGCATCGAGTACCCGCCATCTCGGCACACGGTCACCCAGCTTCAGGAAAGTCAGGAAGACGCCGAGAGCGAGGATCGAGGACCGCAGATAGATGGTCGCGTTGGGCGCGAACGGTCCGACGTAAAGCGCGATGCCGTACAACATGCCGAGCGTCCCACCGATCACCAGTCCCTCGCGCATTCGCCACCGGCCGGCGAACACGAAATGGATCACGACGCCGAGAAAGATGAACAGCACGGCGGTTGCGTTGAATGCCAACCAGAACTGCGCCGGTCGGGTCCCGTCGGCTCCTGGCACCACCGCGATCGCGAAGAGCACAACGGCGACGCTGGCAACCGCAGCCTTGCGGACGAGTACGCGCCGCGCCGCAAGGATTGCGGCCACGGCATAGAACAACTCTTCGACCGCCAGGGACCACAGCACCGGTTCGATCCACGGGTTGCCGGTGTAGGGAGCGAGCAAGGAGACGTTGGTAATCAGGTCGACGGATGTGACGGCGAGCGGGAGACCGTCGAAAAACGTTTGCAGCCATAGGGCCACCAACACGACGCCGAGGCATGCGACGAGAGTCGGGTACAGCCGGAAGAACCGCCGAGTGACGAAGGCACCGATCGAACCATCACGCAACGAGAAGGGGATCACGAACCCACTGACCAGGAAGAACAGCGCGACGCCGACCGGAGCCGCCGAGACCCCATAACCCTCCAACCACAGCGACGGACGCTCCCACACCGTCTGCACGACCGGCCCGGGCGGGAAGTGCCCGAGCTGGCCCACGACGGTCTGCTCGCGTGGGAACACTTCGAGCATGTGCCCCGCAACGACCAGCGAACAGGCGATCCCCCGCAGGGCATGGGCGAACCAAATACGCGGCTGTGGTGATTCGTCCATTTCGATCGCCAAGCGTACGGGCGTGGGGTGTCGGGTGAGCAGCGGTCTCGTCGACCGGCACGCAGCTGCGCAGACGTAATGTCCTGAGCTTCATGGCGGACGTCGTCGTAGTGGGCGGAAGCGTGTGCGGACTACTCACGGCGTACGCACTCGCGCAGGACGGTCACAGCGTCACCGTGCTCGAGCGCGACGACGCTCCTCTGCCCGCGACCGCCGACCACGCCTTCGACGAGTGGAATCGGCGGGGCGCCCCTCAGGTTCGGCACAGCCACGCCCTCCTCGCACGCTTGCGCAACCTGCTCCGTGACCGAGCGCCCGCGCTGCTCGGCGATCTATTGGACGCTGGCGCGACTGAGCTGCGTTTCGTCGACACACCTCCTCCTGAGCTCGGTCGCCTCGAACCCGAGGACGGTGACGAGGATCTAGTGGCGCTCGCGTGCCGGCGTCTGACGTTCGAATGGGTGCTGCGACGCGCCGTAGAGGCAGAACCACTCGTGACTGTCCGCACCGGCGCGGTCGTCTCTGGACTAGTGACGAGCACGGGAGCAATCCCTACGGTGCATGGGGTAGTTCTGACGAGTGGCGAGAAGGTGCTCGGTGACCTGACCGTCGACGCCGCCGGGCGTCGCTCGCCGCTTGCCTCATGGCTCGCCGATGCCGGAGCGGGTGCGGTCCCCACCGACGAGGCCGACTGTGGCCTCGTGTACCTGAGCCGGTTCTACCGGCTCCGCAATGGGGAGCGAGCGCCGGACGGCACCGGTGTGATCGGCGCCGACCTCGGCTATGTGAAGTACGCAGTCTTTCCCGGCGACAATGACTGCTTCTCCGTGACCATCGGGTTGCGTCCCGGCGACGATGAGCTACGACAACCGCTGCTGACAGCCGAGGGTTTCGACGCCGCCGCTCGAGCTCTACCGAGCACGGCGCCCTGGGTTGATCCGGGGCTAGCCGCCCCGATCACCACCGTGCAGGTCATGGCCGGACTGCGCAACACGCGTCGACGTTTCGTGGTCGATGGGCGCCCCCTCGCCCGCAATATCTACGCGCTGGGCGATGCCGCCGTTCACACGAACCCGTTGTACGGCCGCGGGTGCTCGCTGGCTGCGGTGCACGCATTCGCCTTTGCCGACGCGCTCTGCGATGTCGGGAAAGACGATCCGGACGCGCTTGCGCTCAACCTCGATTCGGTCACGCGGCGCGAGCTCGACCCTTGGTACGACGCTGCGGTCATGCAGGATCGTGGAGCAGTGGCAGCGTTCGGCGGGGACTCCGAGGCGGCGTCACCGGGCAACTTCGTCCGCGACGGCCTCATGGCGGCAGCACGCCGCGACCCCCAGGTCTTCCGGGCATTTGTCCGCGTCCTGAATTTGTTGACGCCTCCGAACACACTGATTCAGGACGTCGAGCTCGCCGCGCGAGTGCTGACGGTGTGGAACGAACGCGAGGCGCGTCCGCCCATCGTCGACGACGCCCCCGATCGAGACGCGATGATCGCGTTACTAACGACCGCCGTCTGACGGCATCGAAGGAGCCGATGTGTATCCCGGAACGCACGCGCAGTCGACCCCCGACAAACCCGCCTACATCATGGGTAAGTCCGGCGAGGTCGTCACCTACCGAGAGCTCGACGAGGCCTCGAACCGCCTCGCCCAGCTCTTCTACGACCGTGGGCTCCGCGAGGGTGATGGGATCGCCATCTTCATGGAGAACAACGCTCGATACTTCGAGGTGACGTGGGCCGCTCAGCGGTCCGGCCTGTACTACACGGCCATCTCCTCGCGCCTGACGACCGAGGAGGTCGAATACATCGTCAACGACTGCGACGCTCGCGCGTTGATAACGAGCCGTGCAGTGGGAGACGTTCCCGCAGAGTTGGTGGGGCGCATCCCGAACGTCGAGAGTCGGCTGATGATCGGTGGATCCGTCGACGGCTACGAGGCGTACGAGGAGGCGGTCGCCGCCTACCCGGCGACGCCTATCGAGAACGAGCGCGAGGGGATGGACCTTCTTTACTCGTCGGGCACGACCGGCCGACCGAAGGGCGTCAAGGTGCCTCTGCCGGACGCCCCAGCGGGGACGCCGAACGCAGTGCAGATGGTCGCCCAGGCGCTCTACGGGTTCAACCCCGACATGGTGTATTTGTCGCCGGCGCCGCTCTACCACGCGGCGCCGCTGCGCTTCACGATGGCCGTGCACCGCATCGGCGGCACGGTCGTGGCGATGGAACACTTCGATCCCGGGGAGTACCTCGCGCTGATCGAGCAGCACAAGGTCACCCACACTCAGGTCGTGCCCACGATGTTCGTGCGCATCCTCAAGCTGCCGGAGGCACAGCGCCAGCACGACGTATCGAGCCTGCAGGCCTGCATCCACGCCGCGGCACCGTGCCCGGTCCCGGTGAAGCAGCAGATGATCGAGTGGTGGGGACCGGTGATCCACGAGTACTACGCCGGTACGGAAGGCAACGGATTCGTGGCGTGCAACTCCGAAGAGTGGCTTGCGCACCCGGGCACGGTGGGGCGGCCACTGACGGCCGCGGTGCACATCGTCGACGACGACACCGGCGAAGAAGTGCCGCTCGGCGAGGCCGGCACGGTGTACTTCGAGGGTGGGGCGAAGTTCGAGTACCACAAGGACCCCGAGAAGACGAAGGCCTCGCAGCACGCCAAGGGCTGGACGACGCTCGGCGACGTCGGTCGGCTCGACGAGGACGGGTACCTCTACCTGACCGACCGCAAGGCCTACATGATCATCAGCGGCGGCGTGAACATCTATCCGCAGGAGGCGGAAAACCTCCTGGTGACACACCCGAAGGTCATGGACGCAGCGGTCTTCGGCGTACCGAACGAGGACTTCGGCGAGGAGGTGAAGGCGGTCGTGCAGCCGCTCGATCCTGCGACCGCTGGACCGGAGCTCGAACGTGAGCTGATCGCGTTCTGCAAGGAGCACCTGGCGGCATTCAAGTGCCCGCGCTCGATTGACTTCGAGGCCGAGCTTCCGCGCCATCCCACCGGCAAGCTCTACAAGCGCCTGCTGCGCGACCGGTACTGGGCCGACCGTGAGAGCAACCTCGTGTGATTCCTGTTCAACAGCGGGCCGCGACGCGCGGCATGGTCGCCACCGTCGACCACCTCGCCTCCGGCGCCGGTATCGATCTACTCCGAGCCGGCGGAAGCGCAGCAGACGCGGCGATTGGCGCGTCAGCGGTGCTCGCGGTCACGTCGCAACACTTGTGCGGGATGGGCGGCGACCTGTTCGCCGTGGTCCACCACGGCGAGCCGCAGCCGAGCGCGCTGAACGCATCGGGACGCGCGGGGGCCGGCGCGTCAGCCGAGGTGTTGCGGAACGAAGGGCACCTGGTGATGCCGTTCCGCGGCGACGTCCGCACCGCCACAGTCCCGGGCTGCGTCGACGGCTGGATCGCGCTGCACGAACGCTTCGGCAGGTTGCCGCTCGACCACGTCCTGGCAGCCGCGGTTGCGCTGGCCGAGGGCGGCTTCGCTCCCTCGCCCACTCTGCGGGCCATGCGCTCGACGATGGGTGCGGTCGAGGGCGGTGCCGACTACGCGTGCGAATCGGCGGTGATCGTCCGCACCGGTATCGCGAACGCACTGCGCAGCATCGCCGCCGGAGGAAGGAGCGCGTTCTACGAAGGCGCTTTCGGCGCGGGGCTGCTCGAACTCGGTGCGGGGTGGTTCGAGGCCGAGGATCTGGCGGCGCCACAGGCGGAGTGGGTCGACACGCTCGGTCGCACGGCTCTCGGCCACGTGCTCTGGACGATCCCACCGAACTCGCAGGGCTACCTCGCACTGGCCGCAGCCGCGATCACCGACCAGCTCGAGCTTCCCGACGATCCCGACGATCCCGTGTGGCCGCACCTCCTCGTCGAAGCGAGTCGAGCTGCCGGCCACGACCGCCCCACAGTGCTGCACGACCGCGCCGACGGCGCCGTGCTGGTCTCCGACGAACGGGTCGCTGCACGTGCGGCGGCCATTCGTCCGGAGGCGCCAGCGGAATGGCCGTCCGAACGTTGGGCGACCGGCGGCACAATGAGCTTGAGCGTCGTCGACGCCGAGCGCATGGCGGTCACGCTCATCCAGTCGAACGCCAGCGGCTACGGCTGCGGCGTGGTCGAACCGAGCACCGGGATCTTCCTCCACAATCGCGGCCTCGGCTTCTCCCTGGTCGAAGGGCATCCCGCCGAGCTCGCGCCGGGCCGTCGCCCGCCGCACACGCTCAGCCCGATGGTCGTGACACGTCACGACGGGTCGCCCGCCATGGCGATCGGCACCATGGGTGGTGACAGCCAACCGCAGATCCTCTTGCAGCTGCTGGTGCGGTTGCTGGTCCACGGGCAAGCTCCGGCCGAGGCGGTGGCTGCGCCCCGCTTCACGCTCGTCCCGCGCGACGGCGGCTCCGGGTTCGAGACGTGGACCAGCGGCGGCGTAAGCGTGAAGCTCGAAGGTCATGCTCCCGCGGCGTGGGCTGACGGGCTGCGCCAACGCGGGCATCACGTAACGGAGGGGCCGGCGTTCGACCACGGCGCCGGTCACGCTCACTTCGTCACCATCGACGGAGACATCCTCCACGGCGCCGCCGACCCCCGCTCTCGAAGCGGTTCCGCCGCCGGCTACTAAACGCAGTAGGGGGCGGTAAACGTCCACTAAGTGAGCGTTTTTCGCCCTCTGTGGCTTGTCACGCCGCGTGGGATGCCGTCCACTCCAGTAGATCGTCCACCGAGCGGGTGTTGACGACGTTGGCCGGGTCGATGCCACACTCGACGGCGCGGTCGCATCCGTAAGGCTGCCAATGCAGTTGACCGGGCGCGTGCGCGTCGGTGTCGACCGAAACCAGGACGCCGGCCTCGGCGAGATAGCTGAGCAAGCGCTTCGGCGGGTCGAGGCGCTCAGGCCGGCTGTTGACCTCGACGGCCTTCTCGAACCGCGCCGCGGCGGCGAACACGATCTCGTGGTCGAACTCGCTCTCGGGACGCCCCCTTCCCACGACCATGCGACCGGTGCAATGACCGAGGATGTCCATGTGCGGGTTCGCCAGTGCCGTCACCATCCGCCGCGTCATCTCCGGCCCTGGCATCCGCAGCTCAGAGTGGACACTCGCGACCACGACGTCGAGCTGCGCGAGCAGCTCGGGCTCCTGATCGAGCGACCCGTCGCTGAGGATGTCGACCTCGATGCCGGTCAACAAACGGAACGGTGCGAGGTCCTCGTTCACCTGCGCGATGAGCCTGAGCTGCTCGCGCAGCCGGTCGGGCGACAACCCGTTGGCGATGGTCAGACGCGGCGAGTGATCGGTCATCGCCAGGTACTCGTGGCCGAGATCCTTCGCGGCTGCGGCCATCGTGGCGACCGGGCTCCCGCCGTCCGACCAGTCGGAATGCGCGTGAAGGTCGCCCTTCAGCAGTGCGCAAAGCGACGACCCGATGCCGCTGTCGAGGTCGGGCAGGTTCCCCTCGAGGCGGGTCAAATACGCGGGCTTCTCCCCCGCCAACGCCTGCGAGATCACCTGCGCGGTCTTGTCGCCGATCCCCGCGAGGTCGGTGAGCTTTCCCTCTGCGTCCAGCGCGGCCAGCGCGTCGGGACCGACCTCGCGTACCGCCTTGGCCGCGTTGCGGAACGCGCGCACCCGATATGACGGCTCGCGCATCCGCTCCAACAACTCACCGATGCGATCGAGTGCCTCCGCCGGGTCCACGACCGCAATCCTAAGAACCCCGCTCGGAAGGGTGACGAAGTGTTCGCTCTGGTTGACATAACCGGGCCGAGAGCGACCACTTGATCACCGGTCGACCGGTGCGCGCTTCGTATGGTTGGCGGCTGTGCACGCGCGGCCGTTGTGGTGGGATCGTCCGCTTCCAAAAGCCGACCTGTACGTGATCGGCCTGGGTGCCGCCGGACTCGCGGCGTGCATCGAGGCGCGCGGCCGCGGCGCAAGCGTCGTCGGGGTAGATGCCGGGCGCATCGGCGGCGGCGCATCCGGCCGCAACGGTGGGTTCCTGCTGGCGGGCGGGGCGGCTTTCCATCACCGCGGAGCCCGGCCGGAGCTCTACGAGGCGACTCTGACGGAGATTCGTTACCTAGCGCGCAGCCTGCCCGGCTGTGTTCGTGCAGTCGGGAGCGAACGGCAGTGGTCGTCCAAGGACGAGCATCGCGACTGCGAGGCACACGCGGCGGCGCTGCGCGAGCACGGCTTTAGCGCCGAGCTCCGCGGCAGCGCACTGTTCCTGCCGGACGACGCGTCCTTCGACCCGCTGGCGCGGTGCCTCGCGTGGGCGGCACACGCCCGCCGCAACGGCGCGATGCTCGTCGAGCACCGGCCGCTCGGGTACGACGAACTGGACGCATTGCCAGCAGCCCACGTGCTCGTCTGCATAGACGGCGGCATCGAGAATGTTCTGCCCGAACTCGCGACCCGAGTCCGTACAGCCCGGCTTCAGATGCTGGCCACAGAGCCCACCCGCGAAGTGCGCATCCCGCGACCCGTCTACGCCCGTTTCGGCTTCGACTACTGGCAGCAGTTGCCAGACGGTCGCGTCGTCGTCGGCGGTTGCCGCGATCGCCACGTGGACGCCGAGTTCACAGGGGACGCCGTGCCGACGGACGAGGTGCAGACCGACATCGAGCGGGTGCTGCGCGACACGGTCGGCGTTCGCCGCGCGACCGTCACGCATCGATGGGCTGGCCTCTCGGCGTACCCGCGCGACGGCGACCGCCCTATTGCCGGACCGGTGTCGTCGAAGGTCATGGTCACGACCGGGTACGCCGGGACGGGGAACCTGATCGGTCCGCTCGCCGCGCGAGCGCTCGTAGCGCTTGCACTCGACGGCACGCCGGTACCCGATTGGCTGGCGCGAACGTGAACGCTCTTGGTGCTGTCGTTGCCCTGCCTACGGGTTGAGCCGGCCGCGCCCCGCGGTGCGCAACTCGCGTCGCGCCAGCACGTTGTTCAGGACCTTGAGGCCGACGCCGACAACGGCGATGACTATCAGCAGTTTCACCGCGAAGACCACGGTGCTGAGGAACACGCCCAGTAATTTCAGCGCCAACCAGCCGAACACGACCACCACCACGGCACCGACAATCAGGTCGACCCCACCACGTGCTTTGCCCATGGCGCGAGCGTACGCGCGGCCATCAGACCGGACCCCGCATGTGACCAAAGTCACGTCAGGTCCGGAACCGGGCCAGGCCGCCGTCTACGACGATGCCGGCCCCTGTCGACGTCTGGAAGATCGCGCTGTCGCCGTCGACCCAGATGGATACCGTCAGGTCGTCGCCCGGGAACACCGGCTGCGAGAAGCGACCTTCCATCGAAACGAACTTGGCGGGATCGCCGCCGCAAAGCGCGTGCAGCAACGCACGCCCGGTGAATCCGTACGTGCACAACCCGTGCAGGATCGGACGGTCGAAGCCAGCGGCGGCCGCGAACGCAGGGTCGGAGTGCAGCGGGTTGCGATCGCCGGACAGCCGGTACAGCAAGGCTTGGTCCGCACGCGTCGAGTACGTGACCACCTCGTCGGGCTTCACATCCGGGGCCGCGTTACGGCCACCCGACACGCCGCGCTCGCCACCCCACCCGCCCTCGCCGCGGATGAATACCGCGGAGCGCGTCGTGAACCTGGGCTCGCCCGAAGCGCCATCGACTGAACGGTTGGTCACCTCGATCACCGCACCCTTGCCCTTGTCCCAGATGCCGGTGATTTCCGACGTCGTCGTTACGCTCCCCTCCACGGGGATGGGACCGGCTAGCTCGATCGCCTGCTCACCGTGCACGAGCATCGCCGGGTTCCAGGACCCGGCATCGCGCATGACCGCGCCACCCGCCCCGACGATCACCGCGAATGTCGGGAGCACTTGCTGGTCGACACCCTTCGAGTTCTCCGTCGTGAACTGCAGGTCACCGAGAGGGTCGTCGGCACCCGCCCCCACGCCGACTGCGTACAGCAGCGCGTCCTTCGAAGACCACGACCGCTCGGCGGTCGCGGTCGCGCCAAGTGCATCTGGGTTGATGGGCATGGGCCTCCTAGTTCGGACTTTGCGCGGCGCGATACGCGTCACGCAGCCGTCGTTTGTAGATCTTGCCGTTGTCCTCGCGCGGAAGATGGTCGACGAAGTCCACAGTGCGCGGGCACTTGAACCGCGCAAGTCGCTCCCGGGTGAACGCGATCAGCTCGTCGGCGAGTTCGGGACCGGGCTGTACTCCGGTTGCGACCTCGACCACCGCCTTCACCTGCTCGCCCATGTCATCGTCGGGAACGCCGATCACCGCGACGTCGGCGACCGCCGGATGCGTCAGCAGCACGGCATCGACCTCAGCCGGATAGATGTTCACGCCGCCCGAGATGATCAGGTTGGCGGTCCGGTCGGTGAGGAAAAGAAACCGCTCGTCGTCGAGGTAGCCGACATCACCGAGTGTGAAGTGGTGACCCCGGTGCGCCGCCTCAGTCTTCGCAGCGTCACCGAAGTACTCGAACGGATCGGCCGCCCCTTTCAAGTACACCGTGCCCGCAACGCCGGGGGCGCATTCGTTGCCATCGTCGTCGACGATGAGGATGCCGTCGGCCTCGGCATGACGCCCGACCGTTCCCGGCCGACCGAGCCACGTGCGACTGTCGACCAGCGTGCCGGCGCCTTCGGTGGCCGCGTAGTACTCCCACACGATCGGCCCGAGCCATTCGATGATTGCTTGCTTGACGGGAACGGGACACGGCGCGGCGCCGTGCACCACGACTGCGAGCGAACCGACGTCGTACTTGGCGCGCACCTCTGGCGGCAGCGCAAGCAGCCGATGGAGCATCGTCGGCACCACATGCGTATGCGTCACCCGATGGACTTCGACGAGCCGCAGCATCTCCTTCGCGCTCCACCCGTCCATCAGCACACCGCCCGCGCCCCACTGGAACGGCGTGATGAGTGAGATCACGAGCGGCGCCGCGTGATAGAGCGGACCGGTCACGAGGTGCTTGGTGCGGCCCCCGACGTAGCCCGAGATGTTCGGCCCTG
>DATLOH010000053.1:0-59909 GCA_035536375.1 Acidimicrobiales bacterium | reverse complement strand
ACGCCGCCGCGTCGCGTCAGCGAGACCATGGTGGTCGTGCGCCGTAGCCTGCAGCGATGGCCACACAGATCCGCCGGGTGGGATTCCTCGCCGACACCCACAGCCGGAAGAACGACGGCAGCGACGTGCCCGAGGAGGTCGACCGGGCCTTCGCCGGTGTCGACCTGATCGTCCACTTGGGCGATGTCGGCAAGAAGGCGTTCATCTCGCGACTCCAGACGCTCGCACCGGTGTGGGTCCCCGACGACGAGCGCAAGGGGTACCAGGCGTTCGGCAGCGACGAGGCAGCGGTGAAGGTGGTCGACGTGGGCGGCATGCAGCTCGGCCTCGCGTTCAACCTCGCGCAACCAGACAAGAAGATCACGGTGGGCGACGACGCGATCATTTTTCCGGATGGCCCGATCGAGGCGCTGATGAACAGGCGGTTCAAGCAGCCCGTCGATCTCGTCGCGTTCGGCGGGACTCATCGACAGCTTCGCCAGGACCACGACGGGATCGTTTTCTTCAATCCCGGTAGCCCGACGCTGCCGGCGGACAAGGGCGACGACGCCGACCTCGGTTCAGTCGCAGTGCTCGATGTCGCCAAGGGCAAGGCGAGCATCGACCTCGTGCGCCTTCGCGCGACGTGACCGCACTTGTAGTCGCTCTCGCATTGGCCCTTGTCGCCGCTGTTGGGGGCGTCGTCTTCTACAACCGGCTCGTCGGGCAGCGCAACGCGATCGCCGACGCATGGTCGGGAATCGACGTGCAGCTCACGCGGCGCGCGGATCTCGTCCCCAATCTCGTTGCCGTGGTGAAGGGCTACCAGGTGCACGAGCGAGAGACGCTCGAGGCCGTCACCGCGGCGCGGGCCGCCGCTCAGGCCGCGAAGGGGCCGGCGGAGTCCGGTGAGGCCGAGCGCGTGCTCGAAGGGTCAGTCACGTCGTTGCTGGCGGTTTCGGAGGCCTACCCCGATCTGAAGGCGGACGAAAGCTTCCTGCAGTTGCAGACCGACCTCGCCACTCTCGAGGAGGACATCTCGTTCGCCCGGCGGTACTACAACGCTGTCGTGCGCAAATTCAACACCACCCAACAGACGTTCCCGATCGTGCTCGTCGCCCGGCCGCTCGGCTTCCGAGAGGCCGAGTACTTCCAAGCCGACCTAGACGCCAAGTCGGTGCCCAATGCGCGTCTTTAAGCAACTTTTCGCGCACAAGTGCAGATGGGCTGCACCTCCGCGCGCAAAGTCGCGTAGTGGTCGAGCGCGTCTCGGGCTCATGGCGGCGGTGATGGTGACCTTCTTGGCGGTCGCGCCACCCGCCGAGGCGCAGCCGCTGCCCGAGCGCATCGAGCGCTACGAGGTGACGATCGACATCCGACGTGACGGCTCGTACGAGGTGATCGAGACCATCGCCTACGACTTCGGACCGTTCGAGCGCCACGGCATCTTCCGCACCATCCCAGTGCGCTTCCCGTACGACCCCGACCCCAAGTTCGAGCGCATCTACGAGCTCACCGGCATTCGCGTCGACGGTTCCGAAGGGACTCCCGACGACGTCGAGGAGACCGACGAGAACGGGCGCAAGCTCCTCCGCGTCGGCGACGCCGACAAGACCATCTCCGGAGCCCACACCTACCGCATCCGCTACGTAGTGCGCGGCGGCCTGAACGCGTTCGCCGATCACGACGAGTTGCACTGGAACGCCATTGGCGACGAGTGGGACGTCCCGATCGGTTCGGCGGCGGTGACGGTGCGCGCACCGGACGGCGTCAATCGCGTGGCTTGCTTCGCCGGCCCGCGCGGCAGCGGACTGCCCTGCGCAGGCGCCGAGGTCGTGAGCTCGACGGAGGCCACGTTCCGCCACGGCCCGATCGGGAATCGCCAGGCACTCACAGTTGTCGTCGCCATGGTCAAGGGGACCATTGACGCCGAGGGCACGAAGCCGATCCTCGACGAGAAGTTCTCACTAGCCCGCGCTTACTCGGTGACCCCGGGGACGACCGCCGGTGCCCTCGCGGCCGCAGTGCTCGCGTTCGGCTATGTCGCCCGGCTGCTGTGGCGTACTGGGCGGGACCGCAAGATCGACGGCACGAGCCCCGATGATCGTCGCGGGCTGGGTGAAGACGACGAGTCGCCTGTCGTGTTCCGCCCTCCGGGCGACGCCCGGCCTGCGCAAGTCGGCGTGCTTGTCGACGAGCGCGCCGATGCGCTCGACGTCACTGCGACGATTGTCGACCTCGCGGTGCGCGGCTACCTCGAGATCCGCGAGCTTCCTAAGGAAGGCTGGTTCGGCAAGACCGACTGGAACCTCGTTGAGGCCAAGCCGGCCGATGACGACCTGCTGCCGTTCGAACGGCGGTTGGTCAAAGGTCTCTTCGAGGGCCGTAGCGAGGTGACGCTGTCGTCGCTCAAGAACACTTTCGCCAGCGACCTCAAAGCCGTGCAGACCAAGCTCTACGGCGACTGCGTCCAACAAGGATGGTTCGCCAAGCGCCCGGACCAGGTACGCAACATCTATCTGACGATCGGAGTCGTCGGTGTGCTGCTCGCTGCGGGTGCGCTCGCGCTGCTGACCGTGTTCACGCATGCGGCTCTGATCGGGATCCCGGTGCTGCTGGCGGCGCTTGTGCTTGCGATCGGGCACCGGTGGACTCCTGCGCGAACCGCGAAGGGAAGCGCGGCGCTGCGCGAGGCGCGTGGCTTCAGGCGCTTCATCGAGACTGCTGAGGCCGATCGCATGCAGTTCGCGGAAGAGGAGAACATCTTCGCGAAGTACCTGCCGTACGCGATCGTGTTCGGCGAGACCGAGAAGTGGGCGAAAGCGTTCGCGGGCCTCGGCGGTGCGGAGGCGCCGGCGGGAATGGGCTGGTACCACCCCTACGGATCGTGGAGCGCGTTCAATGCGTCGAGCTTCTCGAATTCGATGGACAGCTTCGCCGTGCACACGTCGGGCACGATCGCATCGACGCCGGCGTCATCTGGCAGCAGCGGCTTCAGCGGCGGCTCGTCCGGCGGCGGCGGCGGAGGTGGCGGTGGTGGCAGTTGGTAACGCGCGCTGAGGTGGCGCATCGAGCGGCGACACTGACCGGGTGATTTTGGTCGACGCCGCCGGCGTGGCGATGAGCCGGCCCGGCCGCGCTCTGTTCACCGAGCTGTCGGTAACGATCTCGGAGGGTGACCGTCTGGGCATCGTCGGATTGAACGGGACCGGGAAGTCGACACTGCTACGGGTCCTCGCAGGCAAGGTCGAGCCCGAGTCGGGCGTGGTGCGGCGGGGCCGCGACGTCCGAACAGGGATGCTCGATCAGCGCCCGGAGCTGCCCGCCGGCACGGTGCGGGCAGCGGTTGGCGAGGGGTGGGAAGCGGCCGCTGTGCTCGAACGACTCGGCATGGGCACCCTCGCCGATGCCGACGTGTCGTCGCTGTCGGGTGGGCAGGCGAAACGCACCGCTCTCGCGCGACTGCTCGTCTCGGAGTCCGACCTTTTGATCCTCGACGAGCCGACGAACCACCTCGACGTCGGCGCGATCGCATGGTTAGAAGCCCGCCTCGCTGCCCACCGCGGCGGACTTGTTCTCGTCACCCACGACCGTCATGTGCTCGACCGCGTCACCACACGCGTCCTCGAACTCGATCGAGGAAAGGGCTTTGTGCACGACGGCGGCTACGCCGGATATCTCGAGGGCAAAGCGATTCGCGAGGAGCAGGCGGTAGCCAGCGAGCGGAGTCGGCGGACACTGGCGCGCCGCGAGCTTGCGTGGCTTCGGCGCGGCGCGCCCGCCCGCACCAGGAAGTCGAAGGCGCGCATCACGACCGCGACCGCGATCGTCGAAGGTCGCGCCGAAGCTGCCGCTCGTTCGGGCGAGCTCGACCTGCATATGGGGACGCCTCGTCTCGGTGAGACGGTTATCGAGCTGGGGGCCGTCGGGCACCGATACGGCGGAGGCCCGCAGCTGTTTTCAGGGGTCGATCTCCTGCTCGATCCCCGCGAGCGCCTTGGCATCGTCGGGGCGAACGGGAGCGGCAAGTCGACCCTGCTCGACATCATCGCCGGGCGCCTTCCACCTGCCGACGGCGCAGTCGTGCGGGGCAAGACGGTCCGCCTCGGCTACTACGACCAGACCGGCACCGAGCTCGATCCGTCACTTCGCGTGCGAGACGCCGTCGCCGGCCCCCACAACACTGCGGGCTGGCAGGAGGCCGCGCTGCTCGAGCGCTTCTGGTTCGACAGTGACGCCCAGTGGGCCCCGATCGGGACCCTCTCGGGTGGCGAACGCCGCCGCCTCCAGCTTTTGCTCGTGCTCGCTGCCAAACCGAATGTGCTGCTGCTCGACGAACCGACGAACGACCTCGACCTGGACACGCTCCGGGTGCTGGAGGACTTTCTGGAGGACTGGCCCGGCGCGTTGATCGTCGTCAGCCACGACCGCGCCTTCATGGAGCGCACGGTCGAGGAAGCGCTCGTCCTCGACGGGCGCGGGGGTGCAGTGCGCGCCAACGACGGTTACGCGGCGTGGGAGGCGACGCAGCGCGTCGACCGGTCGCGGAAGGACAAAGCGCCCAGTGCGGCGATGTCCACCCCGAAGGCCGTCGGCCCGCGCTCGGCAAGCACGCTCGGACGGTTGTTGCGCGACGCCGAGAAGGCGATCGCCGAGCGCCAGCGCGTCCGTGAGCGCTTGGCAACCGCGCTTGCGAACGCAGGCAGCAACCACGAGGAGCTCGCTCGCATCGGCCGCGAGCTGGCCGACGTCGACAGAGAGATAGCCGCCAAAGAGGACGAATGGCTGACGATTGCCGCCGAGGCCGAGTCCCGCGACTGACTAGCCCATACGGACAGCGCGCGATGAGCACACTGCGCGCGGGTATCGCGTTTGTACGCCGCTCAGCCTGGGAACATTGCAGTCGTGATGCGCGCCAGTTTCCTCCTCGTGATGTTCGGGACGCTGCTCAGCTTCGCCACCGGTTCGTGGTTCGGTCCCGTGGCGATCGACTCCGTCGGCGTCGCCATAGTGGTGCTCGGATGCATCGGTGTGTTGAGTTCGCTCGCCACCGCGGCGCTCGCCGACGAAACCGTCGCAACTGCCACGGTCACAGTCACCAGCACCGAATCCGCAATCTGACGCGACCTCACGTCCGCCCGTGTGGCGGCATTACGGTCCTCGGATGCCGACCGCACACACGGACGACGGGGTCGACATCGCGTGGCACGACTTGGGCGGTTCCGGCCCGGATCTCCTCCTTGCGCACGCCACAGGGTTCTGCGCAGCCGTATGGGAGCCCATCGCCCGGCACCTGACCGACCGTTTTCGCGTCGTGACCTTCGACGAGCGTGGGCACGGCGCGTCCGGACGCGCCCCCGGCGGCAACTACGAGTGGCACGGGTTCGCGTCCGACGCGCTGGCCGTGCTCGCGACCGCTCAACTCGACCGGCCGTTCGCCGCAGGGCATTCCTGCGGGGGCGCGCTGCTGCTGCTCGCCGAGCAGCACCGCCCGTCGAGCTTCGCAGCACTGTGGTGCTTCGAACCGATCGTCTTTCCGTTCACCACTCCCCCCGGTCGCAACAATCCATTGGCCGCACGCGCGCGTCGGCGGACCGCGGAGTTCGCGTCCCGGGAGGATGCACTGGCCAATTACCGCAACAAGCGGCCGCTCAACGCGCTGCATCCAGACGTCCTGGCGGCCTACGTGCGCGACGGCTTCGTCGACGCTGAGGGGTGCGTGCGCCTTGCGTGTGAACCCGAGGACGAGGCCCGGACGTACGAGATGGGCAGCCAACACGACGCGTACGACCATCTCGACGGGGTTCGCTGTCCGGTCGCGCTGCTGTGCGGCGAGCACACCGACGCGATCACACCATCGCTCCTCGACCGCCAAGCCGAGCGTCTCCCGAGGGCAACGACCGATGTGTGGCGCGACCATGGCCACTTCGGTCCACTGGTCGACCCCGAACGCGCCGCAGCGTCGATCGCCGCGTCTTTCGCCGCAGGCTGACAGCTTGTCGACTGGTTTGGCCGCAGTCGCCGTCGCCGTGGCCGCCGCCGGCCAGGCGATCACCGGTGTCGGTTTCTCGCTCGTGTCCGTGCCGTTCCTGACGATTTTCGTGGGACCCGTATTCGCGGTACGCACCGCGAACCTCCTCGCATTGGGACTCAACGTCGTGATGCTCGCAGCCGAGCGAGGTGAGTCGCGGTGGCGCGACGCTCTGCGGCTGTTTTTACCCGCCGCCGTCGCCGTCCCTGTCGTGGGCATCGTCGTGCGACGCCTCGACACGGACACCCTCGCGGTGGTCACCGGCAGCGTCACGATCCTGGCTGTCGTCGCGCTCGCGTCAGGGCTGCGAGTCGCCCGTCTTCGGGGTCGAGCAGGTGCCGTCGTCGCCGGTGCGGTGTCCGGCGCGATGAACGTCACTGCCGCAGTGGGTGGACCGGCGGCCGCCATGTACGGCGTCAACGCCGGGTGGCCGCACCGCCAATTGCGCCCGACGCTGCAGGCCTATTTCCTCGGCCTCAACATCGTCAGCATCGCCGTTCTCGGGCTGCCTCCGATTCGCCCGGCGTTGGTCGCAGCTGCCGTGGTCGGGTGGGCTGTCGGCGCTCGGCTCGCCGGCCGAGTCTCGGATGACAACGCCCGACGGGCGACGTTGGCGATGGCGGCCGGCGGCGGGCTGGCGGCGGTGACCAGGGCAATTCTTTGAGGTCCGCAAGCCCGCCACACCCCCGGCGTACCCTGCGGGCTGTGAGCTTGACGCTTCCCACCACGCTGTCGCCCTCGAAGGTAGCGAGCTTCACCCATTGCGGCCTGGCGTTTCGCTTCTCGGCCATCGACCGCGTCCCCGAGCCGCCGTCGGTTCACCTGACCAAGGGCACGGTCGTGCACCGGGCGCTCGAGTTGCTGTTCTGGCTGTATGACCGAGGCGAACGAACCCCCGCCGTGGCCCAAGCAATGCTCGACCGCACCCGCATCGAATTTGCCGGCCACCCGGACTATGCCGATCTCGGCCTCGTCGGCGAAGCGGCCACGGAGTTCTGGGACGACGCCGCCAAGCTCGTCGCAAACTTGTTCCTCATCGAGGATCCCAACGCGGTGCGCATGCTCGGCACCGAGCTGCGACTCGAAGCCCAGCTTGGCGGAACGCGGCTGCGCGGCGTAATCGACCGACTCGAAATCGCTGACGACGGAGCGCTCGTCGTCACCGATTACAAGACGGGCGCCGCTCCGCGCGTCCAGTTCGAAGGCCGTCGGCTGGCCGGCGTTCATTTCTATGCCTTCCTGTGTGAAGAGGCGCTCGGTCGCCGGCCCGACCGCATCCAGCTCCTGCACCTGCGCGAGCCAGAAGCAATCACCACCGTGCCGACCGACCAGTCGGCGCGCGGCCTGCGATTGCGGGCCGGCGCCGTTTGGGCCGCGATCGAGCGCGCATGCGACCGCGACGACTTCCGGCCGAACCCGAGCGCACTGTGTGACTGGTGCTCGTTTCGCGCCTGGTGCCCCGTCTTTGGCGGCGATCCCGCAGACGCTCCCCGGGCCGAGGAACTGGAGCCAGCAGCAGTCTCGTAGTTTGAGGGCGTGCCGCTGGTCCTACCCGCCCGTGTCAGCGCCTTCGACGCACGCGTCGACGCAGCCGTCGAGCGTTGGCGCGGCAACCGCGTCACCGATCGAGTTTTTTACACGGCAAGTGCTGCGGCGGACCACGGGGTCTTGTGGTTCGTGCTGTGCGCCGCCCGCGCCGGGCTCGGGGACGACGCCGCCCAGTTCGCTGCCGTCCGAGCCGCAGTGGCCGAGCTCGTGCAGTCAGCGGTCGTCAACCTTGGGATCAAAGCTCTGTTCCGACGGGTACGCCCGATCTATGAGGGACTGCGCCCGCACGGCTTCCGCGTCCCCCGAACCAGCAGCTTCCCGAGCGGCCACGCGTCGGCGGCCTTCTGTGCCGCCGTGCTGCTCGCCGACGGCACGGCGTTCGGGCCGTTGCTGTTCGTGCTCGCGTCCGTGGTCGCGTTCAGCCGGATCTACGTCAAGATCCACCATGCCTCAGACGTCATCGGCGGCACCGTGATCGGCTTGGCATTCGGGGTGCTCGTGCGCCTCCTCGTCCCACTCCCCTGAGGATCAGATGACTCACACGCCCGCATTCGCCGTCACGTACGACTATCGCTGTCCGTTCGCGCGCAACGCGCACGAACACGTGATCGCTGGGCTACGCGCCGGCGCGTCGTGGGATGTGACGTTCGTGCCGTTCTCACTCGGGCAGATGCATGTCGCCGAGGGTGCCCCGCCGGTGTGGGAGGACCCGGCAGCGGGCCCGACGTTGCTTCCCGCGCTGGTATCGCTCGTCGTCCGTGACCAACAACCCGAACAGTTCCTCGATCTTCACGAAGCACTCTTCGCCGCGCGCCACGACGATGGTCGGGATCTGCGGGATCCGGCCGTGCTTGCGACAGTCGTCAACTCGGTCGGCCTCGATGACGAGGTGCTGCACGCGGCCGGCGAGCCCAAGGTGCTCGCGCAGTTCCGAGAGCTGCACGAGAGCGCCGAGCGCGACCACCGCGTCTTCGGCGTTCCGACATTCGTCGTCGGTGACGCAGCCGTGTTCGTGCGCCTCCAACACCGGCCGAACGGCGACAGCGACGAGGCGATCCGTTCAGTCGAGCGTGTCGTCGAGCTGATCGCATGGCCCGACCTGAACGAGTTCAAGTGGACGACTATCCGCCGCTAGCGCGCCCCGTGCGCGCGGCGCGACGGCTCTCCGATGCCGAGGCGCTCATGTGGGCCGCCGAGCGCGACCCAAGCCTTAGCTCGGCGTTCCTGAGCGTCACGTTCCTCGATCGGGCCCCGGACCTCGATCGATTCCGCCGGCGTCTTGCGGCGGCAGTGGTCGGTGTTCGCCGCATGCGGCAGCGGATCGAGCCTGGCGGTCTGCTGTCGCCCGTGCCGGTCTGGCGTGACGATCCGGAATTCGACATCGCGTACCACGTCGCCAAGCTCGCCGTGCCGAAGGACGCAACGGAGCGCCAGCTCCTCGACGTCGGCGGCGCGTTCCTGGCGGAACCGTTCGATCCCGAGCGCCCGCTCTGGCAGCTGCGCATCGTGGAGCGGCTCGGCGACGAGCGAGCAGTACTGCTGGCGAAGTTCCACCACACCATCACCGACGGCGTCGGCGGGGTCCGCTTGTCGGCATCGTTTCTCGACATCTCGCCTGACGCGGAGGCGCCGCTCGAGCTCCTCGCCGATCCGGAGCCCGAAGCGGAGGCGAGCCGAGGCCTCGTCAACGATCTCGCCGATGCGGCGGCGGACGCACTTCGGCGCCCGATCGACTTCGGGCGCGTGGCGCTCTCGGAGGCGGCCAGCGCGGCCCGCAATCCGATCGGCGTCGCTCGCGCCACGCTCGGCCAGCTCGTCGTCACCGATCGGGCCCACTCGACTCTGTGGCGAGGGCACCGATCGACTGACCGACGTCTTGACGTGCACCGGGTCGACCTCGCTGAGGTAAAGGCGGCAGCCAAGACGCTCGGCGGGACTGTGAACGACCTCTTCGTCGCTGCGGTGGTGGGTGCAGCCGTCGAATACCACGGGGCGCGAGGCGTCGATGTTGACGCCTTCCGGGTGTCGATCCCCCTCAGCACCCGAACTGATCGCTCGGCCGGAGGCAACGACTTCATGCCTGCGCGAGTGCTCTTGCCGGCGACCGGCACGCGCGTGGATCGTTTCCGTGAGATCGGCACGCGACTCGGCGACGTAAAGGCGCAGCGCTCGTCGGGGCTCGGTTGGGCGGTCGCCGGCCTGCTCACCGGGTTGCCCTCTCCGCTGCTGGTGACGCTGGCCCGCCAACAGATCGAGACCGTCGACTTCGCGTGCTCGAACGTTCGCGGGGCGCCGTTCCCTCTGTACGTGTCCGGCGCCCGAGTGCTCAGCACGCACCCGATGGGCCCGACGGGGGGCACGGCCGCCAACGCCACTGTCATGTCCTACGAGGGCTCGCTCGATCTCGGTCTTGTCACGGACCCAGCAGCGGTCGACGACCCCGCCGAGCTCACCGCCCTGCTGGCGGCCGAGTTCGAGGCGCTGCTCGCCGAAGCGGCCCGCACGTGAGCGAGCATGATCTTGCCCAGCTAGGGCTGCGTCCTCGAGAGACCGTGCGATTTCGTCGGCGGGCCACGGAACGGTGGGCGACCGCCCGTACGCTCGGCGTCGAAGCCGACGGCAGCATCCGCGTGGCCGACGGTCGCGGCGCGGTGTTATCCCTGCCTATTTCGTCGATCGAGGTGAGCTTGTCGGGCCCCCGGGGCGCGTCACGATGGGAGCCGCTCGCCGAGCGCGCCGCCCGCATCGAACAGCTGCCGCTGCTCTGACGAGCGGCTAGGCGAGTGGGTCCGGATCCGCTGATAGAAACGATGGCATGGCTACCGCGACACCGTCCTCGACGCCGAACCCGAACGCATTGCGCTTTTCCCTCGATGCGCCTGTCCCCGACGACGTCGAGCAGAGCGCTTTCGGTCAGGCTGTCCTAGGTGTGCCCGGCGTTTCGTCGCTGTTCGGGGTCAACGACTTCGTCACCGTGACGCGCTCTGGCGATGCCCCGTGGGAGGACATCGTGGCTGCGGTTCAGGCCGCCGCATCCGAGCACCTCTAGGGCTCCGCCGAGCGGCACCGCCACATCAGGAAGCTGCGGCGACCACTTTCTCGGTGAGTACCCACAGCTCGCGGCAGGCCTCATCGTCGCGTGCGGCTGCGGTCGGTTTGGCTTCGACAACCGGGCCGTAGTTGCCTGCGACCGAGCGCTGGTAATACGCGCCGGATTTCGGCTCGATGCCTGGCGCCGTTGCGGTGTGGACAGATGCGGCGGCGCCGGACTCCGCGGAGATCGACAGCCCCCGTATGAGCTTGATTCCGAGGCCGACGATGCCGCCGGTGTCACCGTCACCACCGAAGCCGGTGCGTACGCCTCCGGGGTGCACGGCAAACGACGTCACGCCGCTGCCGGCCTCACGTTCGCGGCGGGCAAGCTCACGCGCGAACTGGAGGTTGGCGAGCTTCGACTTCGCGTACGCGCGGGTGCCGTTGTATCCGGCTTGCGGGAAAAAGTCGTCCTCGCCGATTCCACGTGCGCCGCGGTGCGCGATTGACGACAACGTGACGACGCGCGACGGCGCGCTGGCACGCAGCCGCTCGAGCAGCAGATCGGTGAGCAGGAAATGACCGACGTGATTGCCGCCGAGCGTGGCTTCGAACCCTTCAACGGTCGTCGTCAACTCCGTGAGAATGCCGCCGGCATTGTTGATCAGGACGTCGATGCTGTCGCATCGCTCGAGGATCTTCTCGGCCGCCGATCGAATCGACTCGAATGACGAGAGGTCAAGGTCGACCGCAGCAATTGCGTCGCTCCCCGACCGCCGAACGATCTCGTCGATCGCCGCCTTCCCGCGCTCGGCATCCCTGCTCGTTATCAGAACACTCGCGCCTGCGGCGGCGAGCATGACTGCGGTTTCCTTGCCGATGCCTGAGTTCGCACCGGTGATGACGACGACCTTGCCGCGCTGGTCCGGGACCGTCATGCCGGGAGCGTACCGCCGGCACACATGCGCCTCGGAGGTCAGGCAATCCAGATGGTCTTCGCATTGCAGAACGCTTTGATGCCGTGGCCCGCGAGTTCACGGCCGTATCCAGAACGCTTGGTGCCCCCGAAGGGCAGCTGCACGTACGACGTGGTCATGCCGTTTATGAACACGGCGCCAGCGGTGATGTCGGTCACGAACCGATCTTGCTCAGCGGTGTCAGTGGTCCAAGCATTCGAGCCGAGAGCGAACTTCGTCGCATTGGCAAGAGTGATCGCGTCTTCGATCGAATGGACGCGGTAAAGGACGGCGACGGGTCCGAAGACCTCCTCGCCGAAAACGCGCATGTCTTCGGTGATGCCGGCGAGGACCGTCGGTGGATAGAACCATCCAGCGCGATCGAGACACTGCCCACCGCAGAGGACCTGAGCACCCTTGGCTACTGCGTCGGCTACGAGCTCCTCGATATCGGCGCGTCCCTGCTCGGTTGCGAGAGGACCGATGTCGGTCGCATCGTTTACAGGGTCACCGACGACCAACGCATCCATTGCGGCGACGAATCTTGCGGCGAACGCGTCGTACACCGCATCGTGGACGATGAAGCGCTTCGCAGCGATGCAGCTCTGCCCGTTGTTTTGGCAACGGGACGTCGTCGCCACCGCAGCGGCGGCGTCGAGATCGGCCGACGGCATCACGATGAAGGGATCGCTCCCACCGAGTTCGAGCACCGTCGGCTTGATCACTTCGCCGGCGATCGCGGCAACTGCCGCTCCTGCCGATTCACTCCCAGTGAGGGTCGCCGCAGCCACCCGGTCGTCGCGCAACATCCGCTCTACAGCGTCGGACCCGACGAGCAGCGTCTGGAACGCGCCGTCCGGCAAGCCAGCCCGTGCGAACAGGTCTTCGAAGTACAGCGCAGTCATCGGCACGTTCGATGCGTGCTTCAACAGCCCGACGTTGCCAGCCATTAGCGCCGGCGCGGCGAAGCGCATCGCCTGCCACAACGGAAAGTTCCACGGCATGATCGCCAGCACGACGCCAAGCGGTTCGTAGCGCACCAACGCCCCGCTGGCGTTGACCGCGCCTGGGTCGGCGAGTGGTTCGTCGGCCAGAAGAGCCTCGGCGTGGTCCGCAAACCAATGGCATGCGGCCGCGCACTTGTCGACCTCGGCGAGTGCTGCGACTCGCGTCTTTCCCATCTCGGTAGTGACCATGTCGGCCACCGCGGCGCGCTCGTCGGCGAGGATCTCACCCGCGCGGTGCATCCACAGGATCCGCTGCGCGAACGAGGTCGCCCGGTACGCCGCAGCAGCCTGCGCGGCGCGGGCGAGTCGCTGCTCGATCGCCTCGGTACTGAGCGCGTCGAACGTGCGCACCGTCTCGCCCGTCGTCGGGTTGATGGTCGCGATCGGCATCGTCCCTCCTCGCGTGCCCATCTTCGCGTGGCAGTAGCTCTGCGATTGCGCTAGCCAGACGGGATGGAGATATGGGAGGAGCCCGTCCGCGGTGGTTATCCCCCGCCGTGGACGGTGGCGCTCACCGGGCCCGACCGCTTCGAACGCTTCGCCGAAGTGTCGCCGTACCCACCGATCGGACACTTCGTCGGCGTGCGACCGATCGAGCGCGACGGTAGCTGGGCCACTGCGCTGATGCCCGTGAGCCCGTGGCTGGTTTCGCCACAGGGCCGCGTCCCGCTTGGCGCGCTGGCGATCGTCGCCGATCTCGCGTTCGGGATGGCGCTTGGCGAGCAGCTGCCGGCGGGCGTCGGGTTCACCACGGCGGAGTTGTCGTTGACACGTGTGCGTGAGCCGGCGCTGCACGGCGAGCTCGAAGCTCGCGGCACGCTCATTCATTCGTCGCCGCAGATGGGTCTCACGGGCGTGCAGGTATTCGACGCCGATCGTCAGCTCGTCGCCGCGGGGACGTCCCGGCTGTCGATCTTTCCACCGTTTCCCGATCTGCCGCCCATTCCTGATCCGATCGTCCCAATCGAACGTCCGACCTACGACACGCCGGACCCTTGGGAACGCCAGCCCGCCGGAGACGTGCTCGATCCCGAAGTCTGGTCGAGCCTGTCTGGTTTGGAGGTCCTACAAGCTCAGGCGAAAGGCGACCTCCCGCGACCCCCGATCGGCCGGCTCACCGGCCTTTGGGTGACGGACGCAGTGGAAGGGTCCGCCACGCTCACGATGCCGACGAGCGGGTGGATGACGACACCGGCCATGACCGTGCAGGGTGGCTTCACGGCGATGATCGCCGACGCCGCGCTCGCGTGCGCGATCCAGACTCACATGGAGCGCGGCGACTCGTTCAGGCCGATCGACGTAAAAGTGAACTACCTACGACCGGTGTTCCCCGACGGGCGCAGGCTCACCGCCGTCGGCACCGTCACGCATCGTGGGCGTTCCTTGGCGATCGCGCACGCCACCGTGACGAATGCCGACGGCAAGCCCGTCGCGGTTGCTACCGGATCGGCTGTTCTCGAAGCGCCAAGCGCGTAGCCAGCCGGCCAGCAGGCGCGCCGGATATCGTGCAGCCATGCGCCGAACCATGCTGCGAGCCCTGCTCATCGCTCTGATCCCGCTCGGCCTCAGCGCCACTCCGACTGAGGCGGCGAAGGACATCCCGGAGCCGTGCGACATCGTCAACAACGTCTATTGCCATTGCCTGTCTCCGACCAGCACGGTCAGCTGCGTACTGATCGACTGAGCGGTACTGTGCGCGCCATGCGCCGACTCCTCCTCCGAGCCTTTCTCATCGCCCTGATCCCGCTCGGCCTCAACGCCACTCCGGCTGACGCGGTAAAGGATCCCCCGTGGGGCTGCGAGCTCATCCGCAACACGCACTGTCACTGCCTGTCGCCCAGCGGCCTCCGCGACTGCATGATCATCGAATAGCGCCATCCTGATCTTTCGCTGGGCGCGCCGAGCCGCGATCGGTGCTGTCGTCTGTCTCGCGCTCATCGTTACCGCCAACGTCATAGTGCTGCGGGGCGGTCGTACAACCGGGCCGATCGACGCTCCCGTCGCACTCGTACTCGGAGCCGGCCTTACTCCGAAGGGCAACCCGAGCCTGATGCTGCGCGACCGTCTAGACGTCGCTGCGTCGCTTTACCGCGACGGCCGCGTCGAGAAGATCCTCGCTTCGGGCGACCACGGCACGGTGGCGCACGACGAGGTGCGCGCCATGCGCCTTCGGCTTGCCGAGCTTGGTGTTGCCGACGCCGACATCTTCACCGACCACGCCGGGTTCGACACGTGGTCGAGCGCCGTGCGCGCGCGGAAGGTGTTCGGCGCGACAAAGGTCGTCGTCATCACGCAGCGCTTCCACCTCGCGCGCGCGGTGTGGCTGGCGCGTCGGGCCGGTCTCGACGCGAAGGGTGTTGCCGCCGACCGTCATACCTACGGCGAACGCGGCGCGGTCGCCAAGGTGCGCGAAGTGTTCGCACGAGTGAAGGCCGTGGGCGAAGTCGCTATCGGCCGCGAGCCGCGCCACCTCGGTCCGCCCATTGACATCGAAGGCGACGGCCGGGTGACCCGCGGCTGAACGAACCCGCATACGCTGCGCGCCCGTGACGAGATGGAGCGAGATCGAGCAGCTTGAACCAGACCTAGCGGAGCGGGTGCGCCGACTGTTCGATGCCGGTCGCCACAAGACAATCGCCACGCTGCGAGCCGATGGATCGCCTCGCATCTCGGGCATCGAATGCGAGTTCAGAGACGGCGAGCTTCGATTCGGTTCGATGACCGGCGCCCGCAAGGCGGCCGACCTAAAGAAGGATTCGCGCTTCGCGTTGCACGGCCCGACCTTCCACCCAGAGGAGGGAAAGGAGAGCGACTGGCCCGGCGAGGCGAAGATCGCGGGTCGGGTGGTTTCAGACGACTCGGGGACAGGCGGCCAGACGGATGAGCCACCCAGCGCGGACGTCTATGTGGCCGACATCACCGAGGTGGTCATCACGCGACTCAACGCCGAGGCCACGAAGCTTGTGATCGAGTTCTGGACACCAGAGCGCGGCCTACGAATCGTTGAGCGGGCGTAGACGTTTGGCGCTTCGGTTGATGTGACCGCGGCGCGCCGCGGCGCGCCCACGGCCCCTCCTCGTTCTTGTCGGACTTTTCCGCGCGTAGCGCGAGAAAGTCCGCTCAGAACTTCACGTGGACACGGTGAAATCGTTCGTATCGTCTGTTTCCGGCATCGGAGACGCATCGGACGCGAACCGATATCGCCCAATCACTGGGTCACACTTGGCTCATGCCGACTGTCTTTCGCTCGCCGCGTTGCGCGGTCGTTGTCGCTGCCGCCGCCGCGGCTCTCGTGTTGTTGCCGTCGGCACCCGCGCAGGCTTCCGACACCACCGCCCCGACCGTGGCCTACATCGGACCGAGCGAGAAGCGGCTGAACGGCGTCACGATCGAACTCGAGGACACCAACTCTGACGCGGCCAATACCGAGGTGCGGGTGATACACGAGGGCGCAGAATTCACCCAGTATCAGCGCGAGGCGCAGAACTCCGACCAGCAGAACAGCAACATCCTCTTGCTGAACTTCACCACCACCGTGCCTAACGGCAACTATGAGGTGTACGTCAAGCCGCGCGATCGAGTGGGGAACGTCGGGCCGGAAGTCATGGGGGTCGCACAGAAGGCAGAGCAGATCGCGCAGCTGAACGCGTATGGCGACTTCCAGGGAGGCGCTGAAACCGCCGCCGGCGACGTTGACGGCGACGGAGTCGACGAGGTCATCACCGCAGCCGGTCCCGGCGGCGGGCCGCACGTGCGCGTGTTCGCTGTCGATTTCGTGACACACACCACGACCCCGACCGCTGGCTGGATGGCTTATGCGCCTGATTTCCGCGGCGGTGTTCGCGTCGCCTCGTCGGACCTCGATGGCGATGGAACCGACGAGGTCATAACCGCGCCCGGGCCGGGCGGCGGTCCCCACGTGCGCGCCTGGCACGTCAACCACGACGGCACCGTGACGGAGGTCGGCGGCTTCATGGCCTATGACCCGACGTTCACCGCCGGGGTCTATGTAGCCGGCGGCGATGTCGACGGCGTGTCCAGCGCGCAAGAGCCGCCTCGTGGCGAGATCATCGTCGGGCCGGGCGCCGGCGGCGGACCCCACGTCCGGGCGTTCACGCGGCGAGGCGTTGACTTCGCCGAGCGCTGCGGCTTCATGGCCTATGACCCGAGGTTCACCGGGGGCGTGCGCGTGGCGACCGTAGATGTCAGCGGAGACGGCGTGAAGGATCTCGCCACCGCCGCGGGCCCTGGCGGCGGCCCCCACGTGCAGGTCTTCGATGTCAAGGCGGGCTGTTTCCCGCCCGTGCTCTCGTCGTTCATGGCCTTCGACCCGAACTTTCGCGGCGGTGTGTTCATCTCGGGACTGCGCGAGATGAGCAGCAACTTCGATCCGCTGATTGTTGCTGCGGGGCCGGGCGGCGGTCCCCACGTCCGCCTCCTCCTTATATCTCCGAACCCGCAAGGGTCAGTCACCGAGTTCGCTGGCTTCATGGCCTATGACCCGAGCTTCCGCGGAGGCGTGACGGCAGCTGGCGGGGACTTCGATGGAGACCACGACGCCGACATCGTGACCACGCCCGGCCCCGGCATGCGCGTCACATCCGTGATGCGCCGCTGGAAGTAGCGCGTCCCGGCAGAGCACCCCCGGCAGGATTCGAACCTGCGTAAAACGAATTAGAAGTTCGTTGCCTCAGTCCTCTCGGCCACGGGGGCGTGGTGCGTCGAGGATGCCACACCCCATCTTTACGATGAGCGCATGGGGCACCACACCAAGGACAAGGGCGATCTCGGCGTCGCGAAGGCGCACGCCGACCTGATCGAGCAGGGCTACCTCGTTCTGTTCCCGATGACCGAGCACGCCCCGTTCGATCTCGTGGCTTACAAGACCGGCACCTTCGTACGAGTTCAGGTCAAGTACAGATCACTTAGGCACGGCACAGTCAAGGTCAACTTCAGAGCGACCTGGTCGGACGGCAGCGGCTACCACTCTCGCGCCATCGACAAGAGTCAAATCGACGTCGTTTGCATCTACTGTCCGAACACGGGCGAGTGTTACTACGTCAGGCCCATGGCGCACGGTGTCTGCGTCGCGCTTCGGGTGACGGCCAGCCGGAACAATCAGGTGAAGGGCGTTCAGGATGCGGCAGCGTTTCGCCGTCTCCAAGCCGCAGAGTTCACCCCTGCCCGGGCACCTGCGTCGACCTGACCCACAACCCGCCTTTCTTGGACGGAAAACGGCGCTGGGCGCCGCTTTCCGTCCAAGGTCTGGTGTGTGCGAGGATCGGCGATCAGTCAGTGCGACAAGGGGGCTGCAGATGAACGGCGGCGGCGGGTGAAAGAACTGGTGTCGCGCCGAGCCCGTGGCTTGATCGCTTCTCGTCGCGACAACCCGTTGGTGCGGCGGTTCGCACACTTCGCAACACTGGCGGTCGACGCGTTCCACAACGTCGACTACGACCAGCGCACGAACGGGGAACTGCGCGCCGTATCGATTGCGTTGTCCGGCCTCGACGCACCAATCGTGTTCGACGTGGGCGCAAACCACGGTGACTGGGCGCGGCTCGCCGTGGAGATGAATGCCTCCGCTCAGATCCACTGCTTCGAGATCTCCGCGGCGACGCGGCAGTTGCTCCAAGGCGCGACGCGTGATTTGGCCCAGGTCACGGTTGCACCCTCGGGGCTCGACCGCGAACCCGGCACCGTTCCCGTGAAGCGCTACGCGTCAATGGACGGGCACACATCGATCTACGACTACCCGCACCGCGAGTCAGCCGACTGGACCGACGAGCCGGTCACCACCGGCGATGCCTACCTCGCCGAGAAAGGCATCGAACACGTGGCGTTCCTGAAGATCGACACCGAGGGCGCCGAGCATCGCGTGCTGGCGGGGTTCGAGACCGCGCTGCGTTCCGGTGTCGTTGACGTCGTTCAGTTCGAGTACGGCCGGGCGAACATCTACAGCCGGTTCTTGCTGGCCGACTTCCACGAGTTCTTTTCAGAACGGAACTACGTCGTCGGCAAGCTCTTTCCGCGAGGGGTGGACTTTCGGGGGTACCACCCCGGAGACGAAGACTTCCGGGGGCCGAATTAT
The DNA here is from genome assembly GCA_035536375.1 of Acidimicrobiales bacterium. Classification (GTDB taxonomy): domain Bacteria; phylum Actinomycetota; class Acidimicrobiia; order Acidimicrobiales; family JACCXE01; genus DATLOH01. Next base: position 41,264 of record DATLOH010000053.1, on the reverse strand, counting down.
CTCGCGGTCCACCGCGACCGCGGCGACCTGATGAACCGCCTTACCGGAAACGCGTAGCTGAACCGTCCGGCCTGTGCCCGCGCCCTTCGAACGCACCGAGCCGTCGATCGACGCGGCCGAGAAGGAGATGCTCTGCGGCTGGCTCGACTTTCACCGCGCCACGATCCTGCGGAAGGTCGATGGTCTCGCCGAGCACGACGCGTGGCGACCGATGGTGGCGTCGGGCACGAGCCTGCTCGGTCTCGTGAAGCACCTCGCGTTCGCCGAGCACTACTGGTTCGGCGAGGTGTTCGGTGGAGCAGCGGCGGTACTGCCCAGGCCCAACAGCGCGGAGGACTTCGTATCGCGGACCGGCGAGACAAGTGGTGACGTCGTCGACGTCTACCTCGACACATGCGAGCGCTCGCGCGTTGTGGTGGGCACCGCCGAACTCGGCGACACCGGTCGTGGCAACGTGGTGAACCGGCGCGTGCCTGGAGCGCCGTTCCGGCCGACGCTGCGCTGGATCATGGTGCACATGCTCGAGGAGACCGCAAGGCACAACGGCCACGCCGACATCCTGCGGGAGCAGATCGACGGCGTGACCGGCTTGTAGCGTCGCTACGGCGCGCGAGGGACGAGGCGCGCTTCGGCCAGAGCAATGAGGCGCCGGGCCACGCTCCACAACGCGATACCTGCGACGACCGATCCGACCACGGCGAGCGCCGACCCTTGAACGCGTTCGAGCACCGGAAACAGTTGCCAGTGACTGAGGTAGATGTACAGCGAGGCCGCCGCGACTGCGCCCACGAGGCGAGTTGCAGCACGCGGTACCGGCAGCGACGGGACCCAGAGAACCAGGAGTAAGCCGGCAAAGACGATGAGGCCGCGCGACGGGCTGTTGAAAAACCCCGACAGGGCGAACCAACCGACCGCAGAAAGCGCCAGTCGTGCAATCACCGGGCGAGTGCCGGTCACGCAGCTTGCCGCCCAACCAAGAGCGAAGAGCCAGAGCACTTCGTGCGGGCGCGCGATGTTGGCCGCGCCGTCGCCATTGAGAAGCAGGTCGAATCGAATGGCCAACGCAAGCCCGAGCACCGCGCACGCAAACAACCACGGCCGCCGGCGCTCCGCGCGTCGCACTCTCGGCACGCTCAGCAACAGCGCTAGGGGGACAAGGATTTGCACCAGCGCCTCGATGAACCAATAGCCCGAGCGCGACTCGGGCGCTCCGATATGACCGTTGATCAGCAACGCGTGTTCCCAGCCGTACTTGCCACTTAAAGCGGCGACCACTGCGATCCAGCACATGCTCGGCACTGCGACGCGGGCGATGCTCGCGACCATGCTGGGGGCCGCGAGTTGGAAGCGGGCGAAGTTGTATCCGGCGACGACGAGCAACGTGTGCGCCCCGCCCGGGAGGTGCCAAAGCCTCGCGTGTGTCCCGACGACCAGAACGATGGCGACGGCGCGCAGCACGACGCTGGAGTCAGTTCGGGCGAACCACCGATGACGAGCGGCAGGCGCGCGCGCAACGAGGTCGCGCACGGGCATCAAGTGCCAGTTGCGCGGCAGGTCGCCAACGGATGCTTCGAGGCGAAGTGACATCTCGACATACGACAGCGAGTCGCCGCCGAGACTGACAAACGAATCACCGTCTCCCGGCGTCACCCCGAGAACTTCGGCGAAGGCGCCGCTCACGGTCGGCGGGCCTTCCCTCGACGCGCAGTGACCAGCCTGCTCGGCAGCGAGGCGCCGAACCTCGAGGTAAGCGGGCTTGCCGTTCGCCAATCTGGGCAACTCGTCGAGCACGACTACCCGCACGGCCGAGGCCGGAACTTTCATCTCCGCCGGAACGATTGATTGCGCAAGAGCGGCTGCGTCGGCCGACGTGACTGCAGCGACAACGCTGTGCTCGTCCTCGGCTGTGCACATGCTCGTCACTCCGCGCCGAGCAAGGATCTCTTCCATGCGGTCGAGATCGATGCGCAGCCCGTACAGCTTGGTGAACCGACTCGACCGGCCGACGATTTCGAACAGACCGTCGGGGGTGACGCGCCCGATGTCACCCGTGCGAAGTTCCGTGACTGCGCGGCCGAGCGCAAGATCGGCCTGATGCTCCGCATAGCCGAGCATCACGTTTGGTCCGCGGTAGACGAGCTCTCCGACGCCGCTCCCGTCGGGAGAGTCGATCGTCAACGAGCCGCCTGGCACGGGGACGCCGATGGCACCTGGGCGCGACGCGGCAAGGGCGGGCGGGAGATAGGCGATGCGAGCGGTGGCCTCGGTTTGGCCGTACATGACGAACAGCTGCCACCCCCCGCCTTCGGCGAGCTGTGCAAATCGCCTCACCTTGTCGGGATGCATGCGGCCACCCGCCTGGGTGATGTAGCGCAACGTCGGCAACGACATCGCCTCGAAGCCCACCCGTTCGAGCAAATCGAAGGTATGGGGTACACCCGCGAAGCTCGTTGCGCTTGTCTGCGCGAACAAATCCCAGAAGCAGCGGTCCACCACCGACAGCTCCGTCAGTACGACGCTTGCGCCGGCGAGCATGTGGCTGTTGAGCACCGACAGGCCGTAGCAGTACTGCAGCGGCAACGTCGTCATCGCCCGATCGTCAGGGGTGAGTTCGAGGTACTGCGCAATCGCGGCCGCGTTGGCCTGAAGGTTGTCCGACGACAGCCGCACGAGTTTCGCCGAGCCCGTCGTCCCCGACGTCGAGACGAGCAACGCCAAGTCGGGATGCGGATCGTGCGCGGTCGCAGCGCGTTGCTCGTCGATACACCACGCCGTATCCGGGCCGATCACGACGTCAGGGTCGTAGCGCTCCGCAATCGATGCCGTGACCGCGACGTCGCCGGCAGCTAGAAGCACGACGTGACCACCCCGCAGGGCACCGAGGTAATTGACGACGAAGTCGATCGTGTTGGTCGCGGTGATCATCACGAGCCGACGCCCCACGCCTAGCCGGTCAGCGACGCTCTGAACACGCCCGTCGAGCGCGGCATAGGTGATCGCCTCGTCTGTGGTCCTGAGAGCGACGCGCTCTCCATGGCGCGCCAGGTCAGCGGCAAAGAGAGGGCCGAGCGGAACGCGCGTGGACGGAAGTGAGGTGATCGACATGCGCTCACCAAATGTTAGGCGCACCTAACATTCAGCGCAACGCGGAGGTCATTGCGAGAACGCGACCGCCCGGTCGTCTCTGACGACGATGCGCACGCGGGCGCCGAGCGAGAACCGGCGCTGCGCGTGGAGGCGGGCCCGCACGGTGGCCCCGCCCACCGACAGGGTCACCAGCTGATCGTGCCCGAAGTATTGGACCTCTCTCACCTCGGCGGTCCCGTCGTCATCCTCGATGAGATCCAGATCCTCCGGCCGCACCAGCGCCGTGGCGTGTCCGTCGCGCGCGTCGACCGTGAGCGGCCCGACCACGCTGGCGAGGCGTCCGCCAGTGACCTCGCCGTCCAGCAAGTTGGCATCGCCGAGGAACTCGGCGACTGCCGCCGAGGCGGGTTGGCGGTAGACACTCTCGGGAGCGCCGGCCTGCGCGACTGCTCCGCCGAGCATCACCACCACCTCGTCGCCCAGCGACAGTGCCTCGTCCTGGTCGTGCGTCACGAGAATCGCGGTGGCACCCGCCTCGCGCAGGATTCGCACCACCTGTTCGCGCACATCGACGCGCAGACCGACATCAAGGCTCGAGAATGGCTCGTCCAGCAGCACGACGTCCGGCGCCGGGGCGAGCGCGCGCGCAACGGCGACACGCTGCGCCTCGCCGCCTGAGAGCTGTTCGGGGCGACGCCGCTCATAACCGGCCAGGTCGACGAGTTCGAGCATCGCTTTGACTCGGTCGGCTCGGGCGGCCCGGCTCATCCCTCGCAGCCCGTAGCCGACGTTGCCTCCGACGTTCATGTGCGGGAACAGCGCTAGCTGCTGGAAGACCATGCCGACGCGACGGCGTTCGGGTGGGACCCACGCGCCCGGCCCGGCGACGATGCGGCCGCCGACCGTCACGGTGCCCGCGTCCGGCGTTTCGAAGCCGGCGACGACGCGGAGAGTTGTCGTCTTGCCGCATCCGCTCGGCCCGAGCAGCGCGACGATCGACCCGGTCGGCACGGTGAGGGAAACGTCGCGCACCGCCGTTATCTCGCCGAAGCTCCGACTGACCCCTCGCAACTCGACGCTCATCGGCGCGGCCCTCCGAACCGTAGGGGCGCGAGCAGCGCGGCAGACAGCACGACGAGTGCGAGCGCGGGCAGCGCGGCGCGCGCATAGAACCCCTCGGATGCCGCAGTCCACACGCGCACAGCGAGCGTGTCCGAACCCGGCGGCTGGAGGAGCAACGTTGCCGGTAGCTCCTTCATCGCAGTGAGGAACACCAGCGACCCGCCGGCAAGCGCGCCGCCTCGAACGAGCGGCAGCGTCACAGTGGCGAGCACCGCAGCTCGACCGCGGCCAAGCGCGCGCGCTGCGTCCTCGACCGCCGGATCGACCGCCGCGACTGCCGGTCGTACGGCACCCAGAGCTTCGGGCAGGAAACGCACGACGTAGGCGGCGACCACGACAAGCCCTGTTTGATACACGACTGGCGCCACCCGCAGTGTCATAAAGACGAGTGCGAGCGCCACGACGAGCCCCGGGAGTGCGAACCCGGCGACAGCCGCGGTTTCGATGACGCGCGCGGCGCGCGACCGGAATCGCACCGCCAGGATCGCGACCGGCAATGCGGCGGCTACCGCAAGGAGCGCTGCGGCCGCCGACCACGACAGCGACGTGCGGCCGGCGTCAATCAACTCTGCGATCGCATCCGGGCCGCTGGTGCCCCGGTAGGCCCACACGATCAGGACTGCGACGGGCCCACCCGCGGCCGCAAGCCCCACCAGCGCCACTGCGGCCGCGGCCGGCCAGCGCCACCGACCTAGGTGCGTCACTGGATACGGCACCGGCGCACTCGGAATCGCCTGCGCCGCCCCGCGGCGGCGCACCGCTCGCTCCACGGCGATCACGGCGATGCTGAGCGCGACGAGCAGGACGCCGAGAACCGCGGCGCTCGACCGGTCCGAACTCAGCGACCGGTACTCGAAGTAGATCCCCCGGTTCAGCGTGTCGACTCCAAGGATCGAGACCGCCCCAAAGTCCGACAGCACATAAAGGAAACAGAGCAGGCCCCCGGCCCCGAGTGCAGGCCGAAGCTGAGGAATCACGAGACGACGCCAGCGTGTCAGTGCGCTGTCCCCGAGTGCGCGGGCGGCATCGTCAAAGGAACCGTCTGTACCGGCCAGTTCAGCTCGGCCGAGAAGCACGACCGTTGGCATGGTGGCCGCTACAAGCGCCACGGTCGCCCCCCAGAACCCGCGCACCCACGACCACGACGCGACGAGCCCGCCAGGACCAACAGCGCTCACAAGCGCAAGTGCGAGCACGTAGGTCGGTACGACGAGAGGCAGCACGGCCACCACTGCGAGCACCCGCCGACCGGGCAGGTCGGTCCGCTCGAGGAGCCACGCCAGCGTTCCTCCCAATGCGACCGACACGACGGTGACAACCCCTGCGAGGCGCAGGGTCGTCGACAGGAAACGGAGCACGCGGTCACTCGTCAGCAGCGCCAGAGGATCGCTCGCTTCGGTGCTGCGCAACAGCAGGTACCCGAGGGGCACGACCATGGCGAGCCCGACGAGACATGCGGGAACCCAGACCGCGGCCGGTGCGTGCCGGCTCGACGCGAACGATCGGCGCGGTGTGGACGTGGCGACGAGCGGTGGCGCGTCGGACGGGTGCGGCTCGGTCAGGACAGGCCGAGGTCCTTGATCAAGGTCACGCTCGCGTCGAGACCGCCGCCGAGGCGACCCAGGGGAACAGGAGGCGTCCGCAACGAGTTCAACGGCGGTAGCTCCGCAATGGCGGTGACGCCGGCAGCCAGCGGATACTCGCTGGTCTTGTCGCGGAAATACGTTTGGGCCGACTCCGAAAGCAGGTAACGCACCAAGCGGGTCGCCTCCGGAACGTGCTTTGCGGTGCGCAGCACGCCCACACCTGCGACGTTCACGAACATCCCTTGGTCAGCCGCGTCCTGATCGGTGAAGACGTTCTCAATTGGGGCGTTCGGAGTTTCCTTCTTCACCGAGTACAGGTAGTAGTGGTTGACCAGTCCAAGGTCTACCTCGCCGCGCGCCACCGCCTGCACGACGAGGAGGTTGCTGTCGAAGGCGCGCGCTCCGTTGGCCTTTAGACCCTCGAGGAACTTGCGAGCGGCAGGCTCGCCGCGTTGGTTGCGCAACGCTGACACGAACGCAACGAAACTCGCGTTGGTGGGGGCGAACCCGATGCGGCCCTTCCACTTCGGGGCGAGTACGTCGTCGATTTTCGAAGGTCGCTCGGCCGCGGGAACGCGATCGGTGTTGACGACCACGACGCGGGCGCGCCCGGAGAGTCCGACCCAACGGCGCTGATCGTCGCGGAAGCGCTCGTCAACGTCGTTTATGACGTCGAGTGGGAGCGGTGCAAGCAGTCCCTTTTCGGCGAGTTCACCGAGCGATCCGGCGTCCTGGGAGATGAAGACGTCGGCGGGCGAGCGCTCGCCCTCTTCGATAACCGTCGGGAGCAGCTCAGCCGTGTCGCCGTACTTCACATCGACCTCGATGCGGGTGTCCTTCTCGAATTTGTCGAGCAACGGCCGGATAAGGTTCTCGTTGCGCCCGGAGTACACCGTCAGGCTTCCGGTCTTCGCTTTCGCACGCTGGGACGCGTCCGTGTCGTTGTTGTCGTCTCCGCAGCCGACCAACGTCGCCGAAAGGACGGCGGCGACGAGGATGGCAGCACGTCTTGTGAGCATCGAGCGATCCTAATGTTAGGTGCACCTAACATCAAAGGAAGGGTCACGACGTCACATGCGGCGGACGGGTGTTGCGGGGGCGAGGTCCTTGGTTGCGGGGCCTTCGAGCACGCTGCCGTCGATGCCGAAGCGCGAGCCGTGGCACGGGCAGTCCCAACTGCGCTCAGCCGGGTTGAAGTTCACGCGGCACCCCATGTGTGTGCAGTTGGCCGAGACTGCGTGCACAGTGCCGTTGTCGTCGCGGAACGCGGCCACCTTCTCGCCGTCGAGGTCGACGATGGCGCCCTGACCGGTCGACAGGTCGTCAATCGACGCTGGGTGCAGCGACGCGATGCGGTCACCGATAAAGCGTTTGGCGACGTCGAGGTTCTCGCTGATCAGACCCTTGATGCTTTGCGCTATCGAGGACCGGTGGGAATCGAATGTCGATGACCACGGGTTCTCGCGTCCGGCGATGGTGTCGGCGAGGATCATCGCTGCCACCGTGCCGTTCGTCATCCCCCACTTCCGAAATCCCGTCGCCACGTAGACATGGTCTGACCCTGGGGTCATGCGACCGATGTAAGGCAGGCCGTCGGGAGTCTTGTAGTCCTGCGCCGACCACCGATACTCGACGGACGTCACCGGAAACGTCTCGCGCGCCCATGACTCGAGGCGCGCGTAGTTGGCCTCGGTGTCGTCGTCGTGACCGACCTTGTGCCCCTCGCCACCAACGAGCACATGTCCAGCCGCAGTCGACCGTACCGAGCGGGTCTGCTCGTCGCAGCTGATGTACATCCCTTCCGGCCGGGGCCCATCGACGGAGAGCGCGAGGACGTAGGAACGCCACGGCTCGGCGCGTGCGAAGTACCCGCCGTGCAAGGGAAACGGCTGGTGCGAAGCAATTACCACGTCACCCGCGCTGATGGTGCCGCGATCGGTAGTCACCGTGTGGGTGTCCTCGTCGACTTCCAGCGCACGGGTGTGGTCGTGCACCGAGCCTCCGTCGCGCACGATCGCCTGTGCGAGACCAAGGCAGTACTTGCGCGGGTGGAACTGGTACTGCCCGTCGACGCGGACTGCGCCGAGCACGTCGTACGGCAGATCGGTCTCTGTCGTGAACGCCGCGCTGAGACCGGCACGCGTCGCGGCGTTCACCTCCGCCTCTATGTCCGGAAGGTTTTCCGCCTGGAGCGTGTACGTGTACGCCGCCGCCTGTTCGAGCTCGCAGTCGATCTCGTCGTTAGCCGTCAGCTCCACGATCCGATGGATTGCCGCCTCGTTGGCGGCCCCGTAGATCGCTGCAGTGTCAGCGTCGAAAGACTTCTCGAGCTGCGCGTAGATCAACGTGTGCAGTGAGGTCACTTTGGCGGTGGTGTATCCCGTTGCCCCGGCGCAGACCGATCCGGCGTCGACCACCGCGACCCGTCTTCCTTCGGCAGCGAGGAGCCTCGCAGTGGTGAGCCCGGCGATGCCTGCACCGATCACGACCACGTCAGCCGAGGTGTCGCCGTCGAGTGGCGCATAGGGCGCCGGGTCGGTCGTGCCTACCCATAGCGACGGGTTGCGTTCCGAGAGAGTTCCCATGACCGGCGGTCTACCCGCACAGACGGCCCCGGAACCGGGCCGGCTCACTCGATGCGGCGACAGCCGATCTTCACGTTGCCCCCCGCACCCTGGTTGATGCCGTACGCGCACACGGTTCGCGGTCCGGCGCCTGCGGGAACGACCGTGTCGTACCCGTGATTTGTTCCGTAGGACGGGAACGCCGCGGCAACATCCGCTCGTGGTAGCGCGGCGTCGCCGAGGTTGTGCCCGGCGGTGTCGACGTAGACGTGCACCGGGATTGGAGCGGCGGTGTCGGGATCGATCGCCCAGCCCGCAACTCGGATGCCGTCGCTTGTCCGCGAAACGATGTCGAGCGAGCCGAACGGCATCGGGTCGACGGTCACTGTTCGGCACGCGAGCCCGACATGCGATCCGTAACTGACGTTGATGGCGTACGTACACACGTTGTGCTCACCCGGCGCCGCCGGGACAACCGCATCGAAGCCGTGTGCCAAGCCGTATGAGGGGAAGGCGGCGCCGACGTCGGGACGGAAGCCAGATGCGTCGATGGCGTGCCCCACATGATCGACGTAGACGTGCACGGTGGTCGACGCTGCGGTGTCGGCGTCGATCGCCCAACCGCCGACAGAGATCCCTCCCGCGACCCGCGCCGCACGGTCGAAAGAACCGAACGGTTGCGAGTCGACCGTTACGTCACGACAGCCGAGGGCACTGTTGGCCCCCGCTCCTTGGTTGATGCCGTAAACGCATACGCGGTGGCGACCGGGCGCTGCGGGTACCACCGTATTGAAGCCGTGCTCCTGTCCATACGCCGGATAGACCGCGGCCACGTCCGGCCGGCGGTCGCTCGCGAGCACGCCGTGCGCGCTCGAGCCGACGTAAACGTGCACCGGGATAGGGTTCACAGTGTCGGCGTCGATCGCCCACCCACCGACAGCGATGCCGCCAGCAACGCGCTGCGCCGCGTCGAAGGAGCCGAACGGGCTCGTACCCCCGAGTCGCACCCAGTCGATCGCCCACGTCCGCTCACCGCGGTCCTCATTGGGGTCGATGCGGAACCACTTGATCTGGCGCCCGACCCAACCTTGCCGGGTTGTGCCCGGCTGACCCTCGTCGTGGAGCTGGGGTGCTGACATGTCGAACGTGATCGTCTGCCAGCCGGGGTAAACGAGAATGTCCTGGCTCACCTGGTCCTCGGCGGAATTGGTCGTGCCCCAGTAGACGCGGGCGTTCATGCCTCCCCCTGCGTCGTCGGTGAGCCGGAAGTCGCCGTCGAAGTGCACCCGCATGCTGAGGCGGTGGAACCGGCTTCCGTCGATGGGCGGCGCCACCGGCAGCTCGACCCACGGGTCGTTCTGGTAGGGCGCCGCGTTGCGCCCGTGCAGGAGCTGGCCGTCGAAGGACAGCGCAGCGTTGAGTGACGACTTGACGTCGGACGTCTGAGCGAAATCCCACGCGTCGCCGCGGACGGTCGACGCGTAGTCGGCCCCGCTGGGCACCTCAGGCAACAGCTTCGAGGTGTTGACGCGGGCGCCGATGGTCAGTGGCGGGCCGGGAGCCGACGAGGTTCCATCGGTGTCGGTCCCGTAGAACCTGTACGTGCCGGGCGGGTACGCGGGGGCGTTGAAGTTGACTCTCGTGGTCGACGACGACGTCGTCGAAGCGAACACCGCGGCGCGATTCGCGGTCGCGGCGTAGTCGGCGCCGGGCGCGGCCGACCACGAAGCGGTCACACGCCCGCCGGGGTTGGAGTCGGCGAGGTCGACCGCTACCGGCGCGCCGGCTTGATACAGACGCGCCCAGTCGAGATCGATGTGACCGGAGGCGAGGTTGGCGCCAACGGGCACGATGACGAGTGAGTGAATCTGACCCGCCCACGCCGCGGGTAGGTCGTTGTACTGGTTGGCGAGTGCGATGTCGTAGGTGTGCCAGCCGGGGTTAATGGTGATCGGTTGGCCGCCGTGGCACTCGTGCACGAAGTTGCCGCAGTTCATCCATACAACCTGACCAGACGTCGGCTGGCTGATCTGCGCGTTCATGCGGAAGGACAATCGCGTGTACGTCGCCGCCGGGATCGGGTTGAGGCTGGCATCGCGGCCCCACGGGATGGTGATATCGCCGAAGCCGCGCACCAGCGGCAACTGGCCCATCCGCGTCATGTCGAACGAGAGCATTCCGTTCTGCGACGTCACGTTGCTGGCGCCGACCATCCAGCTTTTAAGCGCGCTGTCGAAGTCCTCGGCGTTCGCGTAGTCCCACGCGTCACCGTAGGTAGCAGTGGCGTAGTCGGGCGCCGCAAGAACCGAAGTCGGCGACGGAGTTGCCGACGTGATCGCCGCGCTGGCCGGACGCGCGCCAGCAATCCATCCCCCAACAGCCGCGCCGAGCAGGACGGCCGCCAGCAGACCACGACGGGTACGGGCGCGTGTCATCACCCCATTCATCGGCCGTTGGCGCCGCGTCCTGAGCATCCCTGGTCATGTCGGCTCCCGCGACCCGCACTACTACGATGACCCGACCTCACGCGCCTCTAGCTCAACGGCAGAGCAACGGACTCTTAATCCGCAGGTTCTGGGTTCGAATCCCAGGGGGCGCACACAATGCGGTTGACCCCAATCAGTGGAGCTGACTGGCTACAGCGGGCTTGTTACGAACCTGCGCGAGCTCAGCAGTAGAGCTGATACTTGATCGAGGACGGCAGGCTGACCGAGTTGTAGGACGGCGCCCAGTTGCCCGTCGGCAGCCAGCGGTACAGCTGGGCCATGCCGTACAGGTCGAGGCTCGAGATGCACCCGAGCGGGGTGTGCTCGCCGCCGTCGCCCGCGCTGAACCCATCGCCATAGATGAACGTGGCCGGACTGTTCATCAGGTCAGGCCCGAGCGCCGGGTCGATCGTGCGGGTGTGGCCGAGCCCGAAAGTGTGGGCGAACTCGTGCATGGTGACGGTCTCGAGGTCGGTGACCTCGGGAAAGTCCCACCCCACTTGACCGGCGCGCGGCGACGACCCGTACAAGCTCAGCAGGATGACGCGCCCGGTGTAGCGCACAGTGTCCTCGAGACCCATTTTGCGCAACGTGTCGCTGACCTCGAAGGGGTCGTTCTGGCTGGCGATCCCGCGGAACGCCGGACCTGCTGCGACGTAGCCGAGGACGACGTCATAGCCCACCGGGTCGACCGGGTGGAGCCCGTCGAACACTTCGATGGCAACGTCGATATTGGCGAGATAGCCGTATTGCGGATAGTCGGTGGCGAACGAGCGCAGCGCAGCGACCCATTTGTGGATGCCGCGCTGGGTCGCGGCGAGATAGTCGAGCGCCGTCGGCCCCGCGGGGTTGCCGAGGTCGCCGGTTGTCGGCGGCACGAGCAGCACCTTCGTGTGCGCGGTAGGCAGTGAGCCGCCGAAGATCATGTCGATCGGCGCCTTGACCGGCGTCTCGCAGTTCATGAAGCAGAACGAATAGCTGCGCACGTCGAGGGTTTGCGCCGTGAGCTGCAACCGGTAGTCACCTCCTACGAGGGCCTTGGGCTCGGCGAGCCGCAGCCCCGAGCTCTCCGTCGTCATGGCGTTACTGGCGCTCATGCCAACGTTGGCGACCGCGGTACCCGTGTCGACTGGACGACCGGTCGGGTCCAGAAGCGTCACGGGCTCAGAACCGAGCGTGTTGAACGTCACGAGCACAGAAAAGGCCTCGCCCGCTCGAACGGGGATCTTGAAGAAGTCCACGGTGTCACCCGCGGATCGGTCGAGGCGCGCTGAGTAGAACTTGCCGCTCGCAACCGGTGTCGCAGTGGCGAACAGATTGCTGGCGTCACCGCCCGACTGCGCATCGTTCTGCGCCACGGCCTGCGCAGGCGACGCACCGCCGCCGAGCGGGAAAACGTGGAGCCCTACCACCAAGGCCGAGGCCACCAAGGCCATGGCCATTCGCTTACCAAAGTTATGCACGTCCACTCCCCCAACCGGGCCTCGTCGCCCTCTTGCAACATTCTGCCACGCCGGCCTCGCGAGGAACCGCCCCGCTATGGCCTCGGCCGGCGTGAAGCGGTGGCGCGCGATTGCACGGCAAGTGTGGCGATGCCTGCGGCCACTAGGCCAGCGAGATTGAGCCCGAGTTGGAGTGCGGCACCGCGAACTTCGGGCCATTCACGGTAGGCGGCGGCCACACCGATGTTGGCTGCAGCAGGAATGGTCGTCACCGAAACGAGTACGCCGATCAGGGCGCCGCTGCGTGCCTGGGTAAGCGAGAGCATGCCGACGACCCCTGCGAGGACTGCGACCACGGCGGCCATGCCGTCTGGGTGGGAGATGAACGCAGTCAATTCGCGCTCACTGACGTCGTAGCTAGCAGGCGCTAGCCCGCTCCACCGAAAGGCCAATGTCGTCACGAGCGCCGCGAATGTCGCAAGCAGCAATCCCCCCGCCAACGTCATGCCCGCGTCAACAGCGGGGCGTGACCGTCGCCGCACAGCGGCGACGCACAGTGCCGCCAGCGGCCCGTACTCCGGCCCGACCACCATGGCGCCGACGATGAGGATCGGCGCGTCGAGCAGGATGCCGATCCCGGCGATGACCGCCGCGATGCCCATCAGCACCAGGAACGACGTCGTCACGATCGACTCCGCGCGCGCCCGTCCCTCGATTTCCTCCCAGATCAGCGCATCAGCACCGTGGCCCGGAGCTTCTGCCGACGCGCGTTCGGCGGCGTCGGACACCACAGCCTCGAGCGATTCGACGGTGATCGCGCCGTCGTGGTGGATGTCCTGGCGCTGAAGCCACTCGACGACCTCGTTGGCCGCCTCGCGTGCCACGTCGCACAGCACCAGGGTTCCCGCCGGCGTGGTCCTCGTGGCCTGAAGCTCGACCACGTGGGCCACGCCGGGCGTCGAAGCGAGGTACTCGAAGATCGCAGCCGTCTTGTGCGACGGAACGATCAACCGAAGGTGAACCATGCGCGGCGTCTACTCGGTGAGCTGCGCGGCGATCGACGCCGTGTCGAAGTACACGCGCTCACACACAATTCGATCGGCGCCCGGGTCGAAGAGAAACAGGGCCACCATCCGCGAACGGAACGACCGGCCGCCGCCCGGATCGGTTCCGACGAGGTCGAACTCGGCCACCACGGCGTCGTCCGCGCTACGAAGCACGGCGTTCTCGTTGTGCTGATCCGGGAACAGCGCGCGCGACCGCCGGAAGTACTCGCGCACTTCCGATTCGCCGTCGAAGACTTGCCCGGTCGCCATGAGCTCGTAGCGCGGGTGAGCGAACGTGGCCATCACCGAGTCGAACTCCAATCGGTTCTCGGCGTCCATGTGCTCGCGCACCACCGCTTCGCGTCGGACGCGCAGCGATTGGTCAGCGCCAGCGTTACTGGGGGCTACGCGGCCGGCGGCCACTGTCCGGGCGAGCACCCCGAGCGTCGCCCGCAGCGCGCCTTCGGACATCACGGGGAAGATGCCGGCCTCGCGCCACGTCGGGTCGATCTGCGACCAGTCGTAGTAGGAGGTGATGGCTGTACCGTCGCCGTCCGACGCGGGCTCGAGCCGGTACCCATAGAAGTGACCGATCTGAGGGCGGATCCGTCCGAGTACATCCCACGCGATCTCGCGATTGGGCTCGAACGTGCGGATGCTGACGGTCACGTCGTACTCGCCGAGAGGGAAGTCGTTGAGGGCCTCGCGGTCCATGTGTACGACAAAGCTGTCCCCGACCGCCGTGACGCGCTCACCGGTGGCGCCTTGCAGCATCCCCGAGCTGTCGATGGCGACATGACCCTGCGGGTCGCACAGCACGGCGAAGATCTCCGCCGGCGACGCCCGGATGATCCGGGTTACCTCCATGCGGTCGACGAGTTCGGTCACCAGGCTCCCTCCAAACAAGGCGCCTTTCAGTCTTCGACACGACGGCGCGCACGCAAGCTATCCAGAGTTGCTGCTGCCGGTGTAACCAACCGGTCCCGGGTTCGAAGCCATCCTGCGGCGCTGATAGAACTCGGCGATGTCGATGATCTACCGCCGCTTGGGTCGATCCGGGTTGAAGGTCAGCGTGCTGTCCTTCGGTTCCTGGGTCTCGTTCGGAACGCAGATGGATACGGGGGCCGCTCGCGAGTGTTTGGCCGCAGCGTGGGACGCGGGGGTGAACTTCTTCGACAACGCCGAGGCGTATGCCGGCGGTGAATCCGAACGGATCATGGGCGAGGCGATTGCCGGTCTGGGTTGGGACCGCGGCGACTACGTGGTGTCGTCGAAGTTCTTCTGGGGGCTGAAGGATGGGCCGAACACCCGCAACACGCTGAACCGGAAGTACCTGATGGCCGCCGTCGACAAGTCGTTGGAGCGGTTCGGGCTCGACTTTCTCGATCTGATCTTCTGCCACCGCGCCGATCCGAACACGCCGATCGAAGAGACCGTGTGGGCGATGTCGGAGATCATCAGTTCCGGCCGAGCCTTGTACTGGGGCACGTCGGAGTGGACGGCTGACGAGATCCGCGCCGCGTGGGAGATCGCCGAGCGTCATCACCTGCACAAGCCGGTGATGGAGCAGCCGGAGTACAACCTGTTCAACCGGCGCAAGGTCGAGCGGGAGTACGCGCGGCTCTACGACGACATCGGCCTCGGCCTCACGACGTGGAGCCCGCTTGCGTCGGGCCTGCTGACTGGCAAGTACCTCGATGGCGTCCCCGAGGGCAGCCGGGCCACGTTGCCCGGTTACGAGTGGTTGCGTACAGCCCTCACCGACCCGGCCCGCAACGAGCAGGTGCGGTCGCTGTCGACAGTTGCCGACGAACTGGGGTGCACGCTCGCGCAGTTGTCGATCGCGTGGTGCGCTGCCAATCCCCATGTTTCAACGGTGATTACCGGTGCCACCACGCCCGAACAAGTCGTCGACAACATGGGCGCGCTCGACGTGCTCGGTCAGTTCGACGACGAACTGCTCGGCCGTATCGGAGATCTCGTCAAGCGCTGACGGCGGCGCGCGGTCAGGGCGTGGTCATCCGGCGGCCACCGTTGCTGTGGAGCAGCTGGCCGGTGATCCAGCGGCCGTCGTCGGAACAGAGAAACTCGACGAGTCGAGCGGCGTCATCGGGCGTACCGACGCGTCCGAGGGGAGTGTTCGATTCGGTCTGGTGGCGGATGTCGTCGGACATCCAGCCGGTGTCAGTTCCACCCGGGTTGACCGCGTTGGCCCGTACGCCCAGCGGCGCGAGCTCAACCGCTGCGGCCGTGATGAGTCGTTCGAGTGCGCCCTTGGTCACTCCGTACGGGACGTTGCCTGCGGTGTGGTCGCTCGTCAGGGCGACGATCGCCCCGGGGGTGTCCGCCGGGAATCGCCGCGCGAACTCCTGGATGAGCAGCAAGTTGGCAGTGACGTTGACGGCCACGTGACGATCGAGCGCGGCTGCCGTCGTACTCAGAAGGTCGAGCGTTTCGCACTCGCAATGATTGAGCACGAGCGTTGTGACTGAGCCGAGCGCCTCGGCGACCTTGTCGAACACCGTTGCCGGCGCGTCGACCGCGGACAGGTCGACTTCGATCGCACACGCGCGGGCGCCCGTCGCTTCGATCGCCTTGACGACCGCGCCGGGATCCGCGTCCGCGCGACTCCATTCGTCCGCGGTGTCGTACGCCGTCCAGTAGGTGGTGGCCACGTCCCACCCGGCGACTGCGAGTCGCGTGGCAATGGCGGCGCCGATTCCCGATCGGCGGCTCGCCCCCGTCACCAGCGCTACAGGACGCGGTCGTCTATCTGCTTCGCTACTCACCGGTGCAGCCTTCACCCCCCGCCGCAACAGCGCCTTCGCCTTTCTCTATAGGGATTCGGCATAGCGGGCGTAGTACTCGGAAGGAGCCCAACGCGAGTACGTCGGCGACTGGGGCCATCCCTCAGGCGAGTCCTGCCACTCTTCTTGGCGTCCGTAAGGCAGCAGGTCGATGAGCGGGAACGTGTGGCTGAGCTGCTCGACGCCGCGGCCCTGCGTGTTGTACGTGCGGTACGCCTTGTCGCCAACGCGGAGGAGGACGTTGAGCTGGAAACCGCCGTTGGACGGCGCGCCCATATCCGCACCGAACGGACTGTCCGCTGTCGAGTACCAGTCCATCTTGTTGCCAACCCGAGCCTTGTACGCGAGAGCGTCATCGATCGGACCCTGTGTCACGATCACAAAGCGGGCGTCGTACGCATCGATGAACTCCGGACGCGTGAACTGGCTCGTGAAGCCGGTGCATCCAGCGCACTGCCACTCTTCGCCGGGAAACCACATGTGGTTGTAGATGATGAGCTGGCGCTTGCCGTCGAACACGTCGAGCAGTCTGATCGGGCCATCGGGCCCGACCAACGTGTAGTCGGGCAGCTCGACCATCGGTAGACGACGACGGGCCGCAGCGATCGCGTCCAGCTCGCGCGTGGCCGCCTTCTCGCGCGCCCGGAGCTCGTCGAGTGCCTTCTCCCACGTCGCTTGGTCCACAACTGGTGGGGCGGCCCCGATGGGGTCGATCTCGTTCGTCTTAGACGGTGGCGTCATCAGACCTCCTCGCAGTGGCTGACATCTTGGCGCGCCGACCAGCCATAGCATCCGGACCATGCCGCGCACCGACCGGGCATCCCGTGTCGTCACCGCCCCGATTGAACGCGTTTTCACCGCACTGCTGGATCGTGACGCGTTGCTGTCATGGCTGGCGCCGCGCGGCATGACGGCGACATTCGAGCGATTCGATCCGACAGTGGGCGGTTCTTACCGGCTGGTCTTGACCTACAGCGAGGCCACTGACGCTCGCGGGAAGAGCGCGGCCGACGCCGACGTCGTCGAGGCGCGTTACGTAGAGATCGTGGAGAACCAGCGAGTGGTCCAGTCGGTCGACTTCGTCTCCGACGACCCGGCGTTTGCCGGCACCATGACAATGACCTGGGAGTTGGCCACCGTCGAGGGCGGCACGCGCGTCGACATCATCGCCGAGGACGTTCCCGACGGCATCTCACGCGAAGACCACGCGACCGGACTCGCTTCGTCACTGGAGAACCTCGCGGCCTACGTCGAGTCCTAGCCGAAGCGCGGGCCGCGCCCGCTAGGAGGCGGTTACTTCGACGTCCGCTGCGACGGGCGGGTCGTACGCCAAGTGCTTGTTGTCGACGTATTCGACCGTGAGTCTGTGGCGGCCCGGTTCCAACGTCACCTCTGTGGTTGCGGAGTAGGGCATCTGCTTGAGCTTGCCGTTCACCGAAAGCTGAAGGTGCCCGCCTTGCTTGTCCGCCGGACCCGTGGCGAGCGGCGCGTCAACTTCGACCCTCACAGCGACGGGCTTCCCTGCCGGAACGGTCGCGCCGTCGGTTGGCGCAACCACTGCGATGTGCACGTCCGGCCGCTCGCTCGGACCGGCTGCCAGCAAACTGCTGATTCCCAAAGCGGCGCCGGCAATCACTGCGGCGACGACTGCGACTCTCGGCAGCCTGCGTCGATTCACCAAGCCGGCTCCGGCAACCGCCATACCGCCGAGCAGTAGGAAGAAGGACGCGCCGACCCTTCCGCCGCTGCCACCGCCGGTGCCGTGAGCGGCGGCGGCCTGGGGTGTGGCGAGCGCAAGAACTAACAAGGCGAGAGCGGTGCGCCTCACGGCGCTCCAAGCCGAGCAGTTGTGGCTCGCAGCGCAAGCGGTGCGCCGACCCTGCGGGTTGCGGCGCGAGGAAGACCGAGGACTAGAGCGCCCAGCATCGCCGGAACGACAAACGGCGGCCACGCGTGGTGACCTGTCTCGTGCAGCAGTTCCGCACGGTGTGACGCCTCAGGCTCGATGAGCCAGTAAGTCAGCGCGTGCGTTACCGCCACACCGCCCGCCGCCATCGCCGCGAGCCACCACTGCCGTCGACTGAGAAGGCAAGCGCGCACGTTGCGCAAAGCCTAAGACGAAGGGCCATGTCGGTTTCGTCACTAGGCGGCGGGCGGACGCCGAACCTGACGGCTTTCTCCGCGCTAGGCGCTGAGAACCTCGACCGGAACGCAACCGCGCCGCGCCGACGCGTGTTCTCCCGAGCTGTCGGTCTACGTGGGGGTAACCGGACGGGTTGTCGGTCTACGTGGGTGTAATCGGACGGGTCGTCGGTGCAGGTGGGTGCAGGACACCCACATGAGCCGACAACCCCCCGCCGTCCCCCCACGTGAACCGACAACGGACCTGGGCCGGCCCGCCAACGGCCGTATGGCGAGGTCGGACCTATGTCGCAGGTCGCCGCCGACTCATACTGGGTGGGTGATCGACCCTGCGCGTAGGTCACCGTCGCCGGCGACACTCGACTGGGTGCGGCGACGGGTCGACCCCCGATCGAGGGTCACCCGCGTGCGCCGGCTCATGGGTGGCATCAGCTCATCGGTTCACGCAGTCTCTCTCGCTCACCTCGACGGCAGGTCATCCACCGTCGTGCTCCGCAGGTGGGTGGGTGATTGGATCGAGAGCGAACCGGCGATGGCGCAGGACTTCATTCTCGCCGAGCAGCGCGCTCTCGAGGCTGCGGAGCGCGCCGGCGTGCCGGCTCCACGGTGCATCGCCGCGGACCCCACGGGCGCCGACACCGGTGGTCCCGCGTCGCTGTTGATGACGAAGGTACCCGGCCGCGTCGATTTGGCCCCGCGCGACGTCGAGCTCTGGCTCCGCGCTCAAGCGGAGCTACTCCCCCACATTCATGACATCGACGCCGACGTGCCGCGCTCCAACCTGAAACCGGACTTCTCCGAGTGGAGCGCGCCCGCTTCCGGTCGGCCAAATGTGTGGAACGCCGCGCTGGCTGCAGTCCGTTCACCGGCGCCGGTCGCTCCGCCCGTCTTCCGCCACGGCGACTTCCAGCATTTCAACATGCTCTGGTCGCGCAACGTCCTCACCGGCGTCGTGGACTGGACCTTCCCGCGCATCGGTTCGGCAGACCTAGACGTGGGGCACTGCCACCTCAATCTCGCCGTTCTCTACTCCGCCGAACGGGCTGAACAATTCCGCACGCTCTATGAGGCGATCGCCGGGCGGCACGTCGACCCGTGGTGGAACCTCGTCGCCCTGCTGCGCTATAGCGACGGCTGGCAAACCTTCATTCCCGTTCAAGTAAACGGCCAGATCCCCGTCGACACCAAGAGCATGACGAGCCGCGTGGAGGACTTGGTTGTCGTCACGCTTCGCCGTCTCGGCTAGTGCTACGCCTGCGTTACGGGCCGGCGTTCTGCCAGCGCTCCTTGACTCGATCGAGGAACTGCACACCTTCGTCGAGCGGCGGGTTGAAGTCGTTGCCCATGACGGGAGCCATCGCAAGCATGTCGCCGATGTCCCACACCATCCGGATCGGAAGCCACCGCAACAGCGTTGCCTCGTCGCCGGTGAACGACGGGCGCACCGACCGGTATGACTCGAGGAAGTCGCCCCGCCGATCCTCGGGCACGGATGCCATCGCCGTGAGCACGTCGTAGGCGCGCCACCCGAATCCGCCGTGGTCGAAGTCGAACAACGTGACGCTGCCCTGCTTGTCAGCGTGAGCGTTGCGACCGTGGGGGTCGCCGTGCAGGTATCCGAACGCCGGCAAATCGTTTGGCTGCGTCGCGAGAAAGGCACGCATCTCGGCGAAGAGACCGCGGTATGACTCGAACCGTTCGTCGGCCTGCGCCGCGAACTTCCCGGCCATGAGACGCTCGGGCTGGTCGACGAGATAGCTCGCATCGAGCCGGTAGCGCGAGTACGGGGAATCGAACGTGTCAGCCTCGACGTGGACCTGCGCCAGTGACCGGCCGAAGTTCACCGGCGTCTCGGGATGCACGTGACCCTCCACCGTGTCACCCTCGGCCCAGGTGAACAAAGCGAACGGGCGCGCCGCCCCGGACGCGTCGGTCACCGTGCCAAGCAGTTCGCCGTCGCGTCTCGGAAGCGGAACCGATACGGGAACGCCGCGCGTTCCGAGATGCGACAGCATGTCGAGCTCGAAGCGGATGTCGTCGTTGTCGTGGAGGTAGTACTTGCCCGCCAGGTACACGCGGGCAACCCGGCGTTCCCCGTTGGCGTCGAGGCGGTATGTGTCGTTGAATCCACGCCGAATGAGCGCCGCCTCGTCGGGCACGAGGCCGTACGCCTTTGCTACCGCGTCAGAGACAACTTCGGCAGCGATGATCTCGTTGGCCACTGCAGCATCCATGCTCGTGACTCTTGCACTTGTCGCGCGACCGCGAAGATGGCGGCGTGGACTGGCTGTCAGATCTCGATGACGACCTGCGGGCGCGAGTGCACGCCACGCCCGCGCCGTCGTGGCTCGAGCCGATGGCGGCGAGGTTGACCGACGCCCGGTTCGACGACTCGGAGTGGGTGTTCGAGAGAAAACTGGACGGCATCCGCTACTTGGCTTTCATCGCAGGCGGCGAGGCCCGCCTGCTCACGCGCAACCGGATCCGGCATCGTCACCCCGCGGTTGAAGCCACGCTTCTTGCGCAGTCGTCGCGCGACTTCGTGGTCGACGGGGAGATGGTGTCAGGCAATCGGCGGCCGGGAGCGCCGCGCGGTCGGGGTGATGACCGGACGCAGTACGCGGTGTTCGACGTGTTGCGGATCGACGGCTACGACGTCACAAATCTTCCACTGAACTCGCGGCAGCAGATTCTGAGCGACGAGTTCGGCTGGGTCGAGCCACTCGCGCTGGTGGAGCCGCTGAAAGAGAACGGGATCGTCGCCTACGAGCGTGCGTGCCGCGAGGGTTGGGAGGGGGTGATGGCCAAGCGACGGGATTCGGTCTACGAGCACAAGCGATCAAAGGCATGGCTGAAGATGAAGTGCGACTCGTCACAGGAGTTCGTCGTAGCCGGCTTCACCGAGCCGAGCGGCGCGCGGGTCGGGTTTGGCGCGCTGCTGATCGGCTACTACGACGGCGCCGACTTCGTCTACGCCGGGCGGCTCGGCACCGGGTTCAACACGCAACTGTTGCGCGATCTCCACGAGCGCCTGCTGTCGATCGAGGTCGCCGCTCCACCGTTCACTGCCGGCACAGGGTTACCGAAGAAGGGAGCCCACTGGGTCCGGCCTGAGATCGTGGTCGACGCCGCGTTCATGGAGTGGACCAGCGAAGGCAAGCTGCGCCACCCCCGATTCGTCCGCATACGGGTGGACAAGGCACCAACCGACGTCGTGCGCGAGACGTAGAGCTCCGCTGTCCGTGGACGCAAAGCGGCGCCGGGCGCCGCTTTCCGTCCACAGTCGTCGGACTCTTCGTCGCGAAGATGGGCCCGGCGTCGCCCGGGCCCATCTCGGTCTTGCGAGTCGGATCTACGGGCAGCCGTGGAC
This sequence comes from Acidimicrobiales bacterium, assembly GCA_035536375.1. Classification (GTDB taxonomy): domain Bacteria; phylum Actinomycetota; class Acidimicrobiia; order Acidimicrobiales; family JACCXE01; genus DATLOH01. Next base: position 19,612 of record DATLOH010000053.1, on the reverse strand, counting down.
CCACGTCCCCGAGTACCCACCGAACGATGCCGCCGGGTTGGCGAAGCCGTCCCACGTGATGCGACCGCTAGAGCATTGGAACGTCGGATCTCCGGAACCGCCGACGATCTCCACCTCGGCCCAGTTGGCGCCGGTGATGAAGTTGCCCCAGGTGTGCACCTTCCAAGTCAGTGTGCCCTGGCTGTTATCGCCGAGGTACACGCCGCGAAAGACGTCCACCGAGTTGGCGTCCCAATTGCCAGTCGCAGGATCGAAACGACCGGACATCTCGAAGGTCATGGTTCCGACGAGCGTGCCGTTCAGTGTGTAGTCGCCGACAGCAGTGAAGGTTCCATCTGGGTTGGCTGATAGCGGGACGACCGGTGGCGTGCCCTGCCACCCACCGGCTACCTGTGTCGTGGTCGTGCCGGTTGAAGAGGACGCGCTCTGCGGGGGGGCCAGCGGATTGCGCAGGGCGTCCACCCCGGGTGCCGGGCCTAGCAGCAGCGCAGCCGAGGCGAGCGCTGCGCAGGCGGTGAATCGGTGAAGGTTCTTCACTGTTGCTCCTTGGGTTGAGTTGCCGTCTATGAGTTGGCGTGAAACGGCAGGCAACCGGTGTTGACCTCTCGTTGCGCAGTTGTTGGATGCGATCGGAGCGGCTGGCGTGGAGCGGCGTGGCCCTAAGTTCCTCATCGATGGAGGTCATCGATCCCGGCCAGAACGAGCTCGCGCTGGCGGCGTACTACGACCAGGAGGGCGACGAACGATTGACGCGGCCGATCGATCCGCGACGTGAAGCCGCCCGCGGCGAGTTCTTGGCGGCCTTGCCGGCCAGAGGACGCAACTCCGTGCTGGAGATCGGCTCGGGTCCGGGTCGCGACGCCGTGGCATTTCTCTCGGCCGGCCATCGTTACGTCGCGGTGGACATCTCCGCCGGGCACGCTCGTCTGTGCCGCGCAACCGGAGCAGCCGTCGCGCTGGCGTCGGCGCGACGGCTGCCGTTCGTGACCGCGTCGTTCGACGCCGTGTGGACGATGAGCACATTGATGCACATCCCCAACAGTGCGATCAAGACCGCGCTCGCAGAGGTGTCGCGGGTGTTGGTGCCCGGCGGGTTCGCTGCGATCGGGGTATGGGGCGGCCCCGACGTCGAAGAGCACAGCAGCCAAAACCCTGGCCGCGGACTCCCAGCTCGTCTCTTCAGCCGTCGGTCCGATGATCGGTGGCAGTCGCTGATCGCAACCATCGGCACGATCGAGGCGTTCGAGACCTGGGGCGACGACGATTTCTTCTACCAGTATTCAGTTGTGCGAAGGCATCTCGCCTGAGTCAGCGCGATGCGGCCGCCTTGCCTAAACCTGCGCCCAGGTCGGCACCGTCCATCACCGGGAAGAACTCGACCGAGGCGTTCAGCTCGGCGAACAACGGTTCGGCGATCGCCGGGATGTCGGATGGATCGGCCAGGTCGAAGAACACATAGCCCGTGCGGACGCCACCCTCGGTGCAGAAGTACTGCGCTTCCGGCTTGGTCAACTCGTCGAGCCGCTCATTGATCTCCGCCATGCGGCCAGTACGGATCGCTGCGCTCGCTTCCGGTGTCCCGAGCTGCCATTTCAGTAGCACTCTCATCTTCATTCTCTCAGACGTCGCGTGCGACTTCGTAGACATCCACGGAGCGCAGGGTCACGCTCGCGTCCGGTGGCATCGATGCATTGTCGGCGATGCCCTGCGCGCTCTCTTGTGACTCGAACAAGAGGAAGCTGAGCCCGCGAGCACCGTCAGTGGTCCACGTACCCCGGACGAACCCGGGGACGGACTTGATCATGGTCACGAGCTGATCGAGTTCTTGTTCGACCTTTGCTTCCCATCCGGGCTTCATGTCGACTTGGAAGACAACGGCATGCATTTTTCGGCTTCTTTCGCTAGGGGATCCGTGCATCGCTGACGGTACGGACCGTGCGCGCCGCTCGCATGAGGGGAAGTACTCATCCTGGTGCTCATTTCTTGGTTCAGCCCGGCGCGCACTGTGCGGCTGTGCTGGACTCGCAGTCCATCCCGAGACGAGGCGAGTTGTGCGTAGTGAACTCGTAGGGCGTGAACCGGAGTTAAGAGTGCTCGCCGAGAGCTTCGAAGACGCTCTCTCTGGGCGCCCACGTGTGGTGTTGTGCCAGGGCGAGCCCGGGATCGGCAAGACGCGGCTCGTCGACGAGTTCACGCGAGAGGCGACCGCTGCGGGCGCGCTGTGCGTGTGGGGCCTCGCGACCGAATCCTTCGCTACTCCACCGCACTGGGAGTGGTGGCAGATCCTACGAGCGGTAGCGGCTGAGGTCGACGTCGAGCGGATCGCCCGCGAGCTGCAGGTAGAGACGGACCTCGCCCGAATCGCACCGGATGTGTTCTCATCCGCGTGTTCGCCAGACGCCGGAGCGGCGTCGCCAGACGACCGGTTCCGTCAATTCGATGCCGTGGCCCGAGTGCTTCGCGAGGTAGCGCGCGTGCGACCGCTTCTCGTCGTCATCGACGACGCGCATTGGTCGGACAAACCCGCGCTGCTACTGCTGCACCACGTCGCGCGATCGCTTATCGACGACCGGATTCTCATCGTCGCGATCGCTCGTGTCACCGAGCAGGGTCACCGCGACACGCTCGGACGCCTCGCGCAGGAGCCGCTGGCGACAACGCTCGACCTACACGGGCTTCCGGCGGTCGCCGTGGGTCGGCAGCTTGCGTCCGTGCTGGGCGAAAACCTGGACGATGGGGCGGTCACAGAGGTGCAGGCGCTGACGGCGGGCAACCCCTTCTTCGTCGGCGAAGTCGCACGCGCCATGGCCGACGCGCGATCCGGCCGGCGGTTCATAGCGGTCACGCCGACAGTTCGAGCTGCGATCGCTGATCGCCTCGCGCGACTCTCGCCGGGCTGCGTCGCGTTCTTGGAGGGCGCTGCCATCGTGGGCCGGGAGTTCGAGCTCACAACTGTGGCCGACGTGACAAGCGCGTCTGCGGACAAGGCGCTGGGGTTCGTCGCGGAAGCCACCGAAGCCGGGCTGGTCGAGCCGCACGGCGTATCCCACTCCCACAGGTTTGTGCACGCACTCGTGCGCGACGCGATCGTCGCCCGACTGGAGCCGGACCAGTCCTTGGCCCTCCACCGCCGTGCGGCGGAGTCGATTGAAAGACGGTACGCCCACGCACTCGGTCCGCGTCTCTTCGACCTTGCGAGCCATTGGGTCGAAGCCTCGATAGCGGGCGACGCCGCCACCGCAGCACGTTGGAGCGTTCGTGCCGGAGAGGAGGCGATGCGACAGCTCGCCTATGAGGACGCAGCCCGGCTGTTTTGTCAGGCGGTGCGAGTCGGTGGCCCCGACCTCGACGCCGTTGAACGTTGTCGGATCCTGCTTCTCGCCGGCCGTGGCCTCGACCTCTCCGGCAATCTCGACGACAGCTTGGAGGTTTGCGTAGACGCCGCGGCAATCGCCCGAGAGCTGGGTCGGCCCGAGCTCATCGCAGAGGCCGCACTCGTCATGGCCGTCGTCGGCACAATGCGGTCGGTGCTCGTGACGCGTCAGTTGTGCGAGGAAGCGCTAGCGGCCCTGCCCGCCGACGCCGTGGCGCTCCGGTCACACGTCATGGCGCGCTTCGTCGAGACGTATGCCTTCGTAAGTCAGTCGGACAGAGTTAGGGAGACCAGTCAGCAGGCGATCCGGCTCGCCGAGCAAAGCGGCGATCATCGAGCGATCGCCGCTTCCTTGCGGGCCCGGCAAGTGGTATGCGTCACCCCCGAGGGATTGTCGGAACGGATCGAGTTGGCCGAACGCGCCCTGGCACTGGGCCGTGAGTCCCTCGATCCGCAAATCGAAATGTGGGCGCACCTGTGGCGGATCGACTCCGGTCTCGAGGAGGGCGACCTAGGTGTCGTCGCCGACTCCATCGAGATGCTTGCCGTCGCCGCTCATAAGGTTCGGGGGCCGATCGCGCTCTTCGAGATAGCGCGCTGCCGGGCCGTCCTCGCTCAAGCTCACGGCCGATTCGACGACGCACGGAGATTCGAAGCCGAAGCGTTCGCGATTCTCGACCCGACCGATCACGACGTGCGCTTCACGTTTCGCTCTGCGCTCTCAATGAACGTGGCGCACCACGTGGGCGACGACACCGCAATCGCCTCGTTCGACTACGCCGGTGCTCCACCAGACCACGCCGACGCGATCGGCTTCATCGGCCAAATTGCTTTAGCGCGCACGCTCGTCTCTGCCGAGCGCTACGAGGACGCCGCGGCCGTGTACCAGCGCCTTGGCCCGCCGCGGAGTTGGGCACCGCCACCACACGTAGTGCTCTGCGGCTACGCCTTCGGCCTCGGCATCGCGTCCGCCCTCTCCGCTTCCGACGACGTCGCCGTCCTGTACGAGCTCTTGTCGCCGCACCGGGGCCACCACGTCGCGAGCGGCACGAGCGCGATGGTGTACTTCGGGCCCGTCGAGTTGTGGCTCGGAATCGGCGCCAGTCACTTGGGCCGCTTCGACGACGCGATTGCCGATCTGGAACACGCGGAGCGCGCGTGCGCCGAAAATGGAGCCTCGGCCTTTCGCGTCGAATCTCAGTACGAGTTGGCGCGCACCCTCGTCTCGCGCAATCAACCCGGCGACGCGGAACGCGCCCGGCTGTTACTCGGGGAGGCCCGCGTCAGAGCGGTCGCCCTCGGGATGAGGCCGATACAGGAGAAGGTTGACGCACTACGCCGACGCCTGGACGTCGTGGACACGACGCGTGCGCTGACGCGGCGCGAGCACGAAGTGGCCAAGCTCGTATCGGAGGGCCTTACCAATCGACAGGTCGCCGAGCGCCTGGTGATCGCGGAACGGACGGCCGAGAACCACGTGCAGCACATCCTCACCAAGTTGGGGCTGTCCAACCGCAGCCAGCTGGCGGTGTGGGCGGCGACGAAGGACGAGCAACAACCGCTCTGATCTTCAGTGTTCCGTCGACGTTTTCACTCAGTGGCAGGTGACGGTGCCGGTGACGTGGCCATGCTGCTCGCCGAACGCCGGGAAAAGCCGGAGTCGAGCAGTCGCCTCCAGCGCTCCGTCGATGCCCGTGAGATCACCCGCGCCGGGTCCGACGAAGTCGAGCACGCCTTCCATCGGCACCTCTTGGGTTGCCAGATCGATCGCCGCGAAGTCGATCTCGCCTTTGCCGTACCACTCGAATTGTCCGGTGCCGCAACCGGCGACGGTCCCGGTGAAGGTCTCGCGGACCTCCCACGTCGACGGTCCGGTGCCTTCCTGGTACCCGATCGCGTCGTACGTCGAGGTGCCGCTCAGTCCCCCGAACCACTCGACCCGCCCACCGAACTTCACCCGGCACACGCCAGGCAGCACGGGATCGCACTCGGCCCCGTAGTAGGTGAACGCCGGTTGGCCGGGATCGTAGAAGTCCGCCGAGATCTCGACGGTGCGTGGGACAGTTGCGTCCGCTGGCTCCGTTACGAGGGTGCACGCGGCGGTGAGGAAGACGACGGCCAGCGTTCGCAGACGTCTGATGTTCTTGGTCATGAGGCGACCCTTCCGTAGGCGATGTATCGACACCGCGTTAAAGGGGGCGCAACGATTGTTGGCTACGCGCGCTGCTTCTTTTTTGCTGCGGACTTTGTCGCCCGAGGCGCGTCGGTGCGACCGATTCGGCGGAACTCGTCGAGCACGACTTTCGCAAGCGCGGGCGGGAACACGAGCTCACCGCCGCGGATCCGCTGGACGGCGTCAGCGACCTCGTCGGGCTCGGCGGTTTTGAGCAAGTAGCCGCTGGCACCCGCCTTCACCGCTTCGACGACGTCTTGGCGTTCGTCGGACGACGACAACATGAGGACCTTCGTCTCCGGCATTACGTCGAGGAGCCGCCGGGTCGCTTCCACACCGCTGATCGTCAGCAGGTTCATGTCCATGATCACCGCCTCGGGACGCGCCGAAAGCGCGAGCTCCACTACCTCTTCGCCGTCGGATGCTTCGGCGACGACGATCCCGACCCCGCTGGATTCGAGCACCGTGCGCAGGGTCTGTCGCCACATCGGGTGGTCGTCCACGACCATGAGCGAGAGCGGATGATGCGTTGGGCGTTTCGAACGCTTACTGCTCGCCGTGGTGGTGCCGGCGACGGCAAACAGGCGCCACGACCCCGGCACGCCGCGGAGCGTGTGAAACCCGTGATCTCGGAACTCGATACCCGAACCGGCGACAATCTCGGTGACGGTGCTCGACACCAGGGTTTCACCACCTTCGGCCTCCGCCATGATGCGCGCCGCGATGTTGACGCCGATCCCGCTGAAGTCTTCGGCGCGTCGACTGCACTCGCCCGTATGAATCCCGGCGCGGATCGGCAGCCCCAGACCATCCATTGCCTCGTGAAGAGAGAGCGCACACGAGATCGCCGCCGCCGGGGACTCGAAGACCGCGAGCAGCCCGTCGCCCATCGAGCGAACCTGAATCCCGCAGTGCGCGGCGAGGTGCTCGGAGGCGACGGCGTCGTGGCGGTCCATCGCCTTGCGCCATGCTCGGTCTCCACCCGCCGCGGCACGTTTCGTTGAGTCGACGATGTCGGTGAAGAGGAACGTCGCCACGAGACGCTCGTCGTCACCGCTGCCAAAAGGAGCGCGCGCAATTGCGGCGGCCGCTGCGCCATCGAGTTGTTCGAGCACCCACTTCACGCCGTCGCCCGCATACCAGCAGAACGTCCCGGTGCGAATCGACTTCTTCAGGTGCTCAGCGAGCTCCGGGCCGTGCACTGCTATGGCCTTCATCGCAGATGCGATCGTGTTACGCACGTTGACGCGCGCGCGTTCGGCCGCAGAGCCCGTCTTACGGGCGCGACCGCCGAGGCCAAATGCGGCCGACAGCTGCTGTTCAAGCGCATCGATTTCCTCATACGCGCGGGCGGCGCGTTCGGAGTCGTTGAACGCTTCGGCCTCGGAGAGGTCTTCTTGGAGCTCGGTTAGCCTCCGGCGGTACGCGGCCTTGGCCTTGGCATCCAGCATGTCGCCGGCGTCGCCGAGGCCGCCGACACGCAACCCTTCGGAGTCCAGACTTCGTACGTCTGCGCCCGTGCGGCCCGTGCCCCGGGGACTTGCCGCCCCGCCGGCCGCACCGACGAGTTCGAGCACGTGGACCTCTTGGCCCGGATGGCGCAACAGGGTTGCGATGTACTGAAGCCCCTTCGAGCTCTTGAGCCGGAAGGACTTCGACGCATAACGGATCGTCCAGAAGTCACCCTCGTCGAGGAACATGTTCGAATCTTCAGGCATCCCGCCTCACAAGTTCCTCCAGCTATGAGCGTACCGTTGGCGACACTTCGCGCTCGTTTGCGTCGTGCTTGCAGGCGGTTGTGAACACCCAACAGTTGTTGGATCGGTCTTAACGGCTTGAGTAAGCGCCGAGAAGGCCGCAACGCTGGGAAGAGCGAAGTAAGGGATTGGGATGAGAGTTCTCCGAGGGAAGGCAGCGATCCCCGTCGTCGGTGTCTCCGTCGCGCTCCTCGTTTCGGCGGTCGGCTACGGGCTGCGTGTGCCCGGCGTCGGTTTCCTCCGCCCCTTCCCCGACCTTGGCCGCCTCGACTACTCGGCCGGACCGCTCGGCGGCTTCGCGCCGCTCGACGCCCGTCTCGTGGCGAAGCTCCTCGGCACCTCGGATGACGGCAAAACGTCCGCACAAACGTTGCGCCAGGGATTGCTGTCGTCGCGCGATAGCGATGCCGGCGGCACCCGCCCGGCCCGGCTCGCTCCCGTGGTCGTGACGCACGCGTTCACCAACGATCATTTCGCCAACGCGTATCCGATTCCTTCGGTCCCGTTCTCCGGTGAGACCAACACGCGTACGGCCACCGGCGAGAGCGGCGAACCGGCGTCTTGCAGCGCAATCCGCGGGAAGACGGCGTGGTATTCGTACACGGCCACGACCGACGTTGGCCTGCTGGCCGACACGTTCGGAAGCGACTCTGCGACGGCACTGTCCGTCTACACGGGGCCATCGCTCCGGAACCTGCAGCGGGAGGGCGAGTGCTCGAGCGACCCGCGGGGCAACGCTCTGGTGGCGTTCGCGGCGAAGGCCCGCACGACGTACTACTTCCAGCTCGACGGACCACTCGGAGGACGCACGCGCTTTACGCTGCAGGAGCAAGGCGTGACGACCCGTGCATCGGTCGCCACGAACGGCGAGGAGGGTGACGGCGAATCGTTTCTCGGGATCCTCTCGTACAGCGGGCGACAGGCACTGATGGCGTCCGGCGCCAGCACGTTCGACGCGCACAGGCCATCCCGGACGTGCGCGCCGCGCGTGCGTACCGGCATGGGAGCGCCGTGCGGAAAGATCGGGTCTTACGCACGCGACCGCGTCCTGCACCGGACTACTAACCAGTTTCCCGAACAAAGCGTCGCCGTCGCCGGCACCGATATCGGCAGCCTCGTCTTTCCAGGAGGTATCTCGATCGACGAGCGCTTCGCCGTGTTCTGGGCCAGTGTGGAGGTCCATGCGCCGGGTGAAGACCGGCTGTCGCCGTCGTCGCCGTATCGCTTCGAGGTCTTCCGACGCAACAATGAGAACGGAGACGTCGAGCAAGTCTCGGTTCCGTGCCGCGGGTGCGGACAGGACACCACCGCGTCGAGCGGACGCGCCGAGGTGTCCGATGACGGGCATCTCGTTGCGTTCGTGTCGTGGGCCGACAACTTGGTCCCGGGTGACACAAACGGTGCGCGCGACGTTTTCGTGCGCGACATGACTCGCGGCGTTACGACCCGCGTCAGCGTTGCCTCCGACTCCGATCAAAGCGCGCTAGGTGAACCAAGCGGTGACCCGAGCAGCTCAGGCGACGAGGGCGCCGACCTTTTCTCGATCTCGGGTGACGGGCGCTACGTGGTTTTCAAGTCGAGTTCGTGGAACCTTGTCAGGAACGACACGAACCGCGCCGCCGATGTCTTTGTTCGCGATCGCGTTGCGGGAACGACGACGCGAGTGAATGTCTCGTCTGAGGGCCGACAGGCGAACGGCGAGACGAAAAGCGTGCTTGGTCTAGGTCTCCACACGATCTCGTCGGACGGCCGCTACGTGTTCTTCAACTCGACGGCGACCAACCTTGTGACTCCGAGCACGGCCCCCGACGTCGAGAACGTGTACCGGCGCGACCTTTGGCGGGGAGTGACCACGCTCGTCACTGTCTCCTCTACCGGTGAGCCAGCCAACGACGACGTGATTTCGGATCCTAAGCGGCTTGCGTTCACCTACGGCGCGCCCATCTTGATCTCCGGAGGCGTCAACGTCACGATCAGCGAACTCTCGTACTCATCCACGCGGGACGGGCGCTTCGTGGTGTTCAACTCGGACGGCACGAACCTCGTGCCCGGCGACAACAACAGATTCACCGACGTGTTTGTCCATGACATAGACACCGGAACGACGACGAGGGTGTCGGTGCACACGTCGGGCAGCGAAGCCGCGGGAGGTCCGTCCGGCTCTCCGACCATCTCGGGCGATGGCCGTTTCGTAGCATTCGACAGCGCAGCGAACAACCTGGTCGACGGCGACACCAACGACAGCAACGACGTGTTCGTACGCGAGATCCCGGGCGGTCAGCCCCTCACCGGGTGGCACTAGGAGAGTGCGTCGGGTTCGCGACCTACCGCTGTTCTGGAAGCTGCTGCTCCCCTTCCTCGCGCTGATCGTGATCTTCGGGTCGCTTGGGGCCTACTTCATCGTGCGCGATCTCTCGGTCAGCGCGCAGGAGGCACTTGACCGCGACCTTGCTCGCCGCTCGTTTGAGGCGCGGTCGATGGCCCACGACCGCGAGCTTTACCTGGTCGAGTCCGCCAACTTTGCGACGAACATCCAGGGAATGGGCGACGCGATCGCGAGGCGAGACCGGCGCGCCGTCGAAACACTCCTCGGGTCAGTGCTCGCGCTGAAGACCGACGTGACACTCCTCGTCGCAACCGATGCCGCGGGCGTGGCAATCGCAGAGCTCCGGAGGGTGAGCTCGAAGAGCCAGACCGAGGCGCGCCACGGCGGTCGCTGGAACACGCACGAGTTCGTCAAAACCGCCCTTGGCGACGTTGGCGGTGCTCGGCGCGCCGGTTTCGTGAACGAGGCAGACCAGCACCTCCTCGCGATCGCCGCTCCTATCTGCCCGAATCCAGCGAGGTGTGACGACGGCGCGCGTGGAGTCGCGATCGTCGGTCTGTCGATCGACCGCCTCACAGCCGAAGCGGCGGGCAACAGCGGGCTCGGCGACCGAAGCCGCGCCGGAGCTGCAATCTATGGTGCCGACGGTCGGTTGCTCGCTCGTTCCGGCCTCGCTTCGGACACGACCGCGCCCGCAGCGCCGGGCGATGGACGGTTGGTCCGCCGGCTCGGAAGGAGTGGCGACCTCGAGGTCGCCACTCTGTACGGGCCGCTCGAGGTTCAGGGTGAACGGGTCGGTACCCTCGCGGCCACCGTGCCCGCCGACACCGTCAACGCATCGGTGCGCAGCACGGCACAGCGCCTCGGATTGATCACCCTCCTCGTGATGCTCGGAGTGATCGGTATCGGCGCGCTGCTGTCGCGGTCGATCCTCGCTCAGCTGCGACCGCTCGTCGCCACCAACCGCGCGCTCGGTCATGGCGATCTGTCGGCGCGCGCTCCGGTCGTGAGCAACGACGAGCTCGGCGAGGTCGCGCGCGGCGTCAACCAGATGGCCGATCAGCTCCAAGCGCTGTACGAGACGCTCGAATTGCGCGTCGCTCAACGCACCGAGGAGGTCCACCGACTACTCAAGGAGCGCACGGAGTTCTTTGCGGCCGTGAGCCACGACCTCCGCACGCCGCTGGCGGTCATCCGCAGCCAGACGATGATGATGCTCAACCCGAAGTTCGCCGACCAGCCGCCGGAGGAGGTCGCCAAGACGATCCTGGCTTCGAGCGAGCAACTCCTCTCACTTATCAACGACTTGCTGGAACTCTCGAAAGCCGAAGCCGGCCGTCTCGACGTCGACCTCGACGAGGTCCGGCTCAAGGACGTCGTCAAGGATCTCCGTCGCACGATCGAAGGGCTGGCACAGGCGGGTGCGCTGAAAGTGTCGATCAACGTGGCCCGCGACGTGCCGACGGTGTCGGCCGATGCGCGGCGACTGCGCGAAATCGTCTTGAACCTCGTCGACAACGCCGTGAAGTACACGCCACCGGGAGGCAAGGTCGAGCTGTCGGCGGCGGCGGAAGATGGCGAGGTCGTCGTACGGGTGCGTGACCACGGCATCGGAATTCCCGAGGAGGCGCGCGATCGCATCTTCGAGCCCTTCTACCGGGTAAAGGGGAACGACCCGCAGCGTGGCCAGGCGTCGACAGGCCTCGGGCTGGCGCTGACGAAACGGTTCGTCGAGGCCCAAGGCGGCACGATCTACTTCGAGAGCGCGCCCGGCGGAGGAACGACCTTCGCGTTCACGCTTAAACCCTTCGCAGAGAACAAGCTCGCAGCGTCAAACGGGTCGGCGTCACGCTGAGTCGCCGCGGGCGACGCGCACGTCGTCCGCAGCCTGATCCCGCTTTGCCGCAGCTGCGTCTCGATCGTGGAGGGCCCGCTGGTGCGCGTCGACGGCGGCTTCGAGACGCTCCTGCGCGCCGCGACGCCGGTCGACGGCGCGCTCCAGGGCCGCTTCGGCCTTCTCGAGAGCGGCGTTCGCAGACCCCAACGCCTGCTCGGCGCGCTCAACCGCTTGGTCGTCGCGTTGCGCTGGTACCGGGCCGTGCGCGGTATTCAATGCCGGCTCATAGGCATCATCACGCGCCAGCCTCGGCGTGGGTTCGGGCATCCCTTCCAGACCGAATCCCGAGCTCGGCGCGAGCGTCCGCGTAAGACGACCGGCTCGCAAGCTGACGGCCGCTTCGTCGTCGAGGCTCGCTGCCTCAAACGTGGTCGCGGCCTCATCCCGGTTCGTCGCCCCGGCGATCGTCGCAGCTGCATCGGCGAGTCGCTGCACGATCTCTCGGCGCACACGCGAGGCTTTCCGCAGCGCAGCTGCGTCCTCACCCCGCACCGCTTTCGCCTGCGCGTCGCGCACTTCGGCGCTCGCCGCGAGCAGGCGGTCGATCCCGTCGCGGTCTCGCCGGGCGACCTGGTTGATCGCGTGGGCGACGACGGTCGGCTTCGTCAGCCTCTTGATCGCTGCGGCGGCATCCCGATCGCCCTCGCTACGGACGCGTTTCGCGAGCGCATCGCGTGCCGCCACGAACTCTGAGGGCATCAGCTCGTAGAGCTCGTCGACGCCCGGCACATCGAGCAGATCATCGGTCACGGCGCCTCCTCCAGACCGGTGTGAGCATGCCCGCTTCCCGCCATCGTGTTGGACCTGTAGCTACGTTGATCTGATGAGTCCCAGATACAGCGAGTCACGGGGACGGCAGATCACGCGGTTAGAGGATCTCGCGGAGCGGGCGGCGATGTCACGGGTTGGTTATCAGTATCTGCTCCACGTCGCACCGGTGATCGACCGCGTCGTGATCCCGCGAACCGAAGGGCGGTGGAGCTCCGCGGGCAAGGACCTCGTCGGCATGGTCACCACCACGGGGGCGAAGAGTGGACTTCCGCGCCCACAGCCGCTGGTGTGCATCCCTGAGAATGACGACACGCTGCTGCTCATCGGGTCGAACTACGGGCGGGCGCATCATCCGAGCTGGGTCTACAACCTCAGCGCGAATTCCCACTGCACCGTCACGTTCCGCGGAACGACTCGCGACTACGACGCCAACGAGCTGGATGGTGACGAGCGTCGCCGCGCCTGGGATCGCGCCGTCGACTGGTAACCGCGGCTACTCGGTGTACGAACGCACCGCTGGCCCCCGACAGATCCGGCTCTTCCGGCTCACACCGACGCCGGGCGGCGGCGGGGTGAGAACGGACTGACGTGGAAACAGTCGAAGGCCCGGTCGATGTCGCCGCGGCAGCCCGATTCCTGAACGAGCGGTATGGCTCGGGTGTCAAAGGTGTTGCCGAGCTCGGTGCCGGGGCGTGGTCGCGGGCGTTTGCGTTCAGGCTCGATGGACGCGATCTCGTCGCGCGCTTCGGGCAGCACCGCTACGACGTCGAGTCGGACGAACAAGCAACTTCCTATGCCGGCCCCGACCTCCCGGTCCCGGCGGTGCTCGAGATCGGCGAAGCACTCGGCGCGTTCTACTGCATCTCCGAACGACACTTCGGCGTGTTCCTCGAAACGCTCGACCATGCCGGATGGCAGCGTGTCTTGCCGGCGCTGTGTCGCGCTCTCGACGCTCTGCGCGCGGTCGATCCTGGCGAGGCGAGCGACGAGTGGACTTGGCGTGGCTGGCTTCTGGGCTCGCTAGCCGATCAGCCGGGGAACCGCATGCACGGATGGCGCGCGTCCATCCAGTCGTCTGCGTTTGCGGATCTGTTCGCACGCGGTGAGCGCGAGATGCGGTCGCTGCTCGACTGCGTGCCCGAAGCACGCTGCGTTCTGCATCGCGACCTTCTCAACCGCAACGTGCTCGTCACCCACGACGGCGAGAGGATCGAAGCGGTCTTCGACTGGGGATGCTCAATTGTCGGTGACCAGCTCTACGAGCTCGCTCTACTCACGTTTTTCTCGCCGTGGTACCCCGCACTCGCCGCCCTCGACATCGGCGCCGCGGTAAGGACTCACTACGAGACGATCGGACTCGACGAGCCAGACTTCGATCGCCGCCTTCGCTGCTACGAGTTGCATGTTGGCCTCGAGCATCTTGGCGGCGCGGTTTTCACCGGGCGCGAGGATTATCAACAGAGCATCGCGGCGCGCACACTCGCAATTCTGGAGCAGACCGCGAACTAACAGGACGCCGGGTCGGTCACGACGAGCGCTTCGACGATGGTATCCGTGCCGTCGTCCGGCACCGAGACGCGGTAGCGCTCTTCGAACTCGGCGAGCAACTCTGCGCCGCGCGGGTGTAGTCCGTAGTGCGGCACGAAATGGGTGCTCGCCCAGTCGTAGTAACGGTTGGACGCCTCCGCCCTTGCCGCGACTTCGGCGAGCGTCGAGCGGCCGAGGTGCAAGAGATACCCATCGGAGCAGAACGGGAACGCGAGGATGCGGTGCTCCTCAGCCCGGAGGTCGGATTGCATGTGGCCGGACGGGTCACCGTGCTCGAGGAACGGTCGGTACCGGGGCCGCCACACCACACGCGGATCGAACAGCGTCGAGTGCATGAGCACCTGGCGCGTCGTGAGCTGCGGTGGGCCCGGTTCGTAGCCCTCGGGGTCGCCCGCGTAGACCGCGCCCATCTCAGTCATGGTGGCGGTGGCGACACGCAGCACATCCGGGCGCAGCACAAATACGTCCGAGTCCAGCGCCCAGATGAGGTCGACGAGATCGCGCTCCTCGCAGGTCGACAAGAGGTTGACTCCCTGCGTCAGGCCAGGTCCGTGGTAGCGCTGCTCGCTGTTAGTAATCAGGCGGATGACACCCGCGTCGGCAAGCGCGTGCGCAAGTTCAACCGAGCCGTCGTCGGACGCGTTGTCGACGACGACGATCTCGTGCAAAGGACCTGTCTCGAGAACGCGCGTGAGTCCGAACAGCGTGCGCGCCAATAGCGCTCGCGTGTTCCAGTTGACAATGACGGCGCCTACCCGCCGTGGAAGCGCATTGCTGGTTTCCGTCTTCGGCCACGGCACCTGCGGCTCGTCGTGGCTCATGCGGTGTTACCCCTGAAGGTTGAGCTGCCAGCTCACGCCGAAGCGGTCCTGCACCCAGCAGAACCGCTCGCTGAAGCCGTAGTTGTCGACCGGCATGAGAAATTCGCCACCGTCGCTAAGAGCCTGGGCAGCCTGGTCGAGCTCGTCGCTCGACGAGCACTCAATCCAGAGCGATGACGCCGGCGTAAACGTGAACGCGTGGACGCTGCCACCGTCGATTGCTCGCACCTTCTGTCCGCCAAGGCTGAACGTGGCCGAACGCACCGTCCCAGCCGCATCCCCGTCGTCCGGGCCGTAGAGGTCGATCTCGAGGACTTCCGACTCGACGAAGACCGAGCAGTACAACCGCATCGCCTCTTCCGCGTTCCCCTGCTGCGGACCACAGAACATCAGAAATGGCGTGAGCTCGCGCATGCTTCATCCTTTCATGCGAGTTCGTGCGCCGGACTGGTCCGGTCAGCGCTCGTACACCGACACGTGCCTGCGGCTGTCTGACGTGAAGGGTTCGTTGTTCCACCCGGCCCATCGACCCGCGAGCCGCAGGCCGGCGAGGCGAGCCATCAGGTCGAGCTCGCTCGGCCATGCGTAGCGGGTGACGATGGGACCGAGCCGAATGCCTTGCGCCGTGATCGTCACATGGCTCTCGTCGAGAGTCTGCGCGACAGCGTCGTGGCGACCGACGTCGAGACGGACCTCGCCGACGGTGATCCTCTCGGCGTCCACATACTGGTTGTCGCGAAGGCGGAGGAGGTATCCCGGCGTGAACGCCTCGATGACGAACAGCCCTCCGCTGTCGAGGTGCGCGGCGACGTTCTGGAAACAGCGCACCTGGTCGTCCTGCGTGAGCAAGTTGAACAATGTGTTGAACACGACGAAGATCAACCGGTACTGACCCTCGATCGGGACATCTGCAAAGTCACCGATCGTGACGTGCACCTTGTCGCCACCTGGCTTTGTCCGAAGTATGTCGACCATCGCGGCCGACAACTCGATGCCGTCGACCCGTAGGCCATTTGCAGCGAGCGGGAGCGCGATACGGCCCGTGCCGATCGCTAGTTCGAGCGCGGGTCCTTCTCCAGCGAGGCGCGAGAGAAACGCGACCGTGTCGTCCTCGTCGCCACGAAGCTCGTCGTCGTACCGCTCGGCCACGTCGGGCCCGAAGCTGCTGGCAGGGTCAAAGCCGTCCATCGCCTGATGCCACTCTGCGAACATTGCGGGGACAAGCGAATTTGTGCCGACTGACTTTGCTGTTAGCGGTACGCCCGCGCCTGCAACTCATACAGCTCTGCGTACAGCCCACCTCTCTGCATTAACTCGGCGTGTGAGCCAGAGGCGATAAGACACCCACTGTCGAGCACAAGTATCAAGTCGGCCATCCGAACCGTTGAGAAGCGGTGTGACACCAGCACTGTTATGCCGCCAGTGGTCGACGCCGCCCGTCGAGCTGCGCTGGCGTATCTCTCGAAGAGCGCGTGCTCGGCCTCGGCATCGAGCGCAGCAGTGGGCTCGTCGAGCACGAGCAGCACTGGGTCGCCGCGCATCATCGACCGGCCAAGCGCAAGCTTCTGCCACTGCCCGCCGGAGAGCTCTGCGCCTTCGGTGTAGGACCGGCCGAGCTGCGTGGCGAGACCGATGTCGAGGCCAGCGACAACGTCTGTAGCGGACGCACGATCGAGCGCTTCGGCGATGGCGGCTTCATCGTCGATGTCTTCGAGGTTGCCGACCCCGACGGTTTCGCGGGCGACGAACTCGAACCGCGCGAAGTCCTGGAACGCCCCGGCGGCACGCCTGCGCCATTCGTCATGCGCGATACGCGCGAGGTCGACGCCGTCGACAGTGATCCGTCCGGTCGTTGGCTCGTACAGCTTGCACAACAGCTTCACCAGCGTGGTCTTCCCTGCTCCGTTCTCGCCGACGACCGCGACAACCGCGCCGGCGGGCAACGACACCGAGATGTTCTCGAGTACCGGTCGGTCAGTGCCCGGATAGGTGAATGACACCGCTTCGATGGCGAGGCCCGATTGGAGGCGGGGTGGCACCTCGGCGGGCCGCTCGATGCGCGTCGCGTGATCGCGGGCGTAGTCCTGCAGCCACACCAGCCGTCCGGCGACGCGAGCCATCCGCACGACGTAGGCAACGGTCCCCGCCGCTCCCCCGGCCAGGTTGTTGACCTGACCGGCCAACGTGAAGGCCAGGGCGACGTCACCGGGCGTGCCCGAACCGGAAAGAGCCCGAAGTGCGACGATGGCGATGGCACTGGAGAATCCGATGCCGAATGTGAGCCACCCGAGTGTCTCGAGTAAGGCAACGCGGAGCTCAGTACGAGATGTTCGAGCGACGACCGCTTGCCAGTCGTTGCGATACCGGGTGACGAGCTCAGACTCGAGTCCGAAGACCCGGAGCTCCTTGCCCGGCGCCGCGGTCGTCCCGATTGTGAATAGATGTTGAAGGCGGCGAAACGGTTCGGCGAGTGCTTCTTGAGTCGCGACTTCGAGCTGCGTTCCGCGTGCGGCGGTGAACAGCGACGGAATGGCGAACAGCGGGAGCAACAGGAGCGCCGGATGAAGACTGGCAAGGAGCCCAAGTGTGAACACGGCGCGGAAGACAACGCCGAGGAACGCCACCAGCGCCTGCAAAACCTGCGACAGCGCCGCGCGATCCTGCCGCAGCAGGTTGATCTCGTTGGCGTACTCGGCATGCTCATAGTGCTCGAGGGTCGGAACGCCTGCGGCGAGCCCCATGATTCGCTCGTCGAGGAGCAGGTCTGCGCGTTCCTGCAAGGTCGCCAGATACCGGAACCCGAGGTTGTTCGCCGTGCGACCGACAGCGCTGAGCCCCGCAAGTGCGACGGCACCCCAAACGGCCTTGCCGGCGTTGCCAGCGACAGCAGCGTCGACGAGCAGCTTTAGCCCGTAGGCCTGAACGACGAACCCAAAACTGTTCAGGAGGCTGAGCAGGATCTGTGCGAGCGCCCCGGCGCGATGAGCCTGGAAGGCGAGGCCAACCATCACGCGAAGCGACGACACCACGCCGTTGCGTTTCATGGCGCGCCGGCCGGGTCACGAAATCGCGCCGCTTGGAGCTCGAACATCGTGGCGTACCGTCCGGCAGCGGCCACAAGCTCGTCATGCGAGCCGGACTCGACAACGCGACCGCCTTCGAGCACAACGATGCGGTCGGCGCGGCGAACGGTCGAGAACCGGTGAGACACCAGAATCGTCGTGAGACCGGCGGTGAGCTCGAGGAACCGGTCGAACAACTCGACCTCGGCCCGCACGTCGAGGTTGGCAGTGGGTTCGTCGAGGATCAACACCCGCGCTCCACCGTGCACCGCGAACAGCGCTCGCGCCATCGCGACCCGCTGCCACTGTCCACCCGAGAGCTCGGCGCCGCGCTCGTACTGACGCGCCAAGACGGTGTCCCATCCGTGTGGCAATCCGTCGACAATGTCGGCAGCCCCCGCCTTCGCAACCGCCGTCCGCAATGCGTCATCGTCTGAACCGTGCTTCCATGCGCCGAACGCGACGTTCGTCCGGATGCTCATCTCGTAGCGAGCGAAGTCCTGGAAGATGGCGGCCAGGTGACGACGCCAGTCAGCGGGGTCGATTGTCGATAGATCGTGCCCGTCCACGCTGATGACTCCGGCGGTCGGTTCGTACAGGCCGCAGATGAGCTTGACCAGACTCGTCTTGCCCGCACCGTTGGCGCCGACGATCGCAAGGGAGCGGCCCGCGGGTATTGCGAGATCCAGGTCGCGCAATACCGGACGGGTCGAGCCCGGATACGCGAACGAAACACCTTCGAAGCTCAGTGATTGCGTCGGCGCGTCGCGTGGGAGTGTGACGCTCGCCGCCTTGGCAACCGCGGCCGGCGAATGCGCCAACGCGCCGTCGAGGTCGAGCGCTGCCGGCAGCGAGGCCGCCCCGTACTGAATGAGCTGGTCCTCGGCGCGCATCTGGCCGATCGTCGCGATCGACAAGATCGTCTGCACGTACACCGCCACCTCCGCGGCGCTCAACTCCCCTGAGGCCGCCGCCCGTGCCACCAACGCGAACGCTGCGAGGTCGGCGACGAACACATACAACGCACCGAGCACCACCTTGCGGTCACCACGGCGGCGTTCCTTCCACACTGCTTCGAGCGTGGATGACCAGGACGAGACGAACCGATCGATGATCCAGAAACCGAGGCCGAAGAGGCGCGTCTCCTTGGCCGCCTCGGGACGCAGCGTGAGGTCACGCAGGTACGTGGAGAATCGTGCCTGCTGTGTCCGCTCGAGCGCCACTGCGCTGCCGCGCGCCATCTCCCGCCAGACGGTCTTGCGGATCCAGAGACGGAAGACGACGAGCGCGACGGCGAGCCACCACCTGAAACTGGCGAGGATCAACGCTGAAACGATCGCGGCGAAGCGAAGCTCGGCGAGCATCACAACACCACGGAGCGCTTCGCTCGGCCCCATCCCGCCCGGGCCCACGCCCTGTGCCTGCGCGATGCGATCAAGCGTCGCGGGATCCTCAAGGTGCGCGATCCCGGGCCGGTTGAGCACCGAGCGCATCACGCGCTCGCTTATGCGAGCGCGGAAGCGCAGCGCGAGCGCGGCCGCGGCGGCCCCCCGAAACGGTCCGAGGCTCTGCTCGGCGACGAAAAGCAACCCAACTGCGAATAAGCCGCGGACCAGATCGTCCCCGGCAGGCGAATCGAGGCCGTCGCCTGCGCCGCGCGCGACTGCGCTCACCACGGAACCCGTCGCAAGGATGAAAGCGTGGGGGAGGAGTCCTGACGCGACTGTCAGCAGGCCGACGAGTGCCGCCAGCCACGGCGACGCGGCAGGAGCGTGGCGGAGGACCATGAACACCGGCCGCGGCGTGCCGTCGCGGCGCCGCGTCAACAACGCTCTGAAATCGTTCGCGACCATGTGTAACGAAACGCTATGTCGCGGCGCGGCT
>DATLOH010000052.1:0-7380 GCA_035536375.1 Acidimicrobiales bacterium | reverse complement strand
TCGCGGTACTCGCGCTGCTGTTCGTTTGCTCGAGCGCGAAAGTGGCGTCTGATCGTTTCGCACCTCCGCTGCTCGCCGCGATCGGTGTTGTCACGGCCACTTACTTCCTGGCCGACCTGCCACGCAGCGCGTGGACGGCCGGCTTCACCGCCGTTGTCGTGATCTGGGGCGTAACCGGCGAACGAGGGCGATGGGGCCGGTGGTTCGCCGTCCTCCCGCCCTTGCTCATCGTCGCCGCAGTGTGCGGGGTGGGTGACGCGACCGTGTTCGCGGGGCGCGAGCCGACGATCGGCAATCACGTCGAGGAATTGATCCGTCTGGCGTTGGTGCTGCTGATGAGCAGCTCGGCCCCGCTGCTGCGCCAGGAGGTGAAGAAGGCGAAGGAGGAGCGCGAGGCTGCGGTCGCAGAAGCGGCTAACGCCGAACGGGCCCGCATCGCACGCGAGCTGCACGACGTGGTGTCCCACCATGTGACGGTCATGGTGCTCCAAGCAGAAGGAGCGCGAGCGGCGTCGTCGGACTCTGCGGTTACGCACGCGCTGTCCCAGGTCGTCGCCACCGGCCGCACGGCGCTGAACGAGCTGCGCCGCCTCCTCGGTGTCCTCCGCCAACCCGACGAGACTGCGGAGCCCGAGCTTGAGCCGCAGCCTGATCTCGATCAGCTCCCCAACCTCCTGGAGCAGCTCCGCAGTGCCGGGCTCAAGGTTGACCTGACCATCGACGGCGAGCCGCTGGCGGTAGAGCCCGGCGTCGGGCTCTCGGCGTACCGGATCGTGCAGGAGGCTCTTACGAACACGCTGCGCCACAGCGGTAGCGAAGCGGCGCATATCCGCCTGACCTACGCCACGGATGCCATAACCGTGGCGGTGACGGACGAGGGCGGCAGCCGACGCCGGCTTCGCGGTGGTTCGGGCACGGGTTTGATCGGAATGCAGGAGCGCGCTGCTTCGGTGGGCGGCTCGCTCGAGGCGGGGCCGGCGCCCGGCGGCGGGTACGTCGTGCGAGCCACGCTTCCGATGCGATGAGTGCCATGCTCGCGGCCGTGCCGGACACCGGGGTGGCGACGTTCCTCTTCAGTGACGTCGAGGATTCCACCGGTCTCCTGCGACGTCTGGGCGACGCGTACTCCGAGCTGCTGGAGCAGCACCAAGAGCTGATGCGCTCGGCCGTGGAAGCGCAGGATGGCCGATGCGCCGACATCGAGGGCGACGGCATGTTCGCGGTGTTCACGACGGCCACTGCTGCATGCCGCGCGGCGGTAGCTGCACAGCTTGCGCTGTCGGCGCATCCGTGGCCCGATAACGGCGAGTTCCGCGTTCGCATAGGGCTGCATACCGGAGAAGCACAGCGACTCGAGAGTGAGCCGGTCGGCCTTGCGGTGCACCAGTCGCAGCGTGTCTGTTCTGCAGGCCACGGTGGACAGGTCGTCATCTCCGAGGCCACGCGCCAGATGGTCATGCACTCCTTGCCAGCGGGCACGACCCTGCGTGACCTGGGCGAGTTCGACCTGCGCAACTTCGACGGTCCGCAGCGCCTGTTCCAGGTGTGTTGCGACGGTCTTCCGAATGACTTCCCGGCGCCGCGAGCTCCGGCCGTCACTGCTGCCGGCACCTCGAGCGCGACGCGCGCGCTGCGTGTGCTGCTGGTCGACGACCAGGAACTCATACGCGCCGGGCTACGAATGATCCTGCAACCGCAGCCCGGCGTCGAGGTGGTCGGTGAAGCCGCCGACGGGCTCCAGGCCGTCAGCGAGGCGGCGCGCCTGCACCCCGACGTGATCCTCATGGACATCCGCATGCCGAACCTTGACGGGATCGAAGCGACCCGGCAGATCGTCGCCGCCGACGCCAACGCGAAGATCGTGATCCTCACGACCTTCGACCTCGACGAATACGTGTATCGCGCCATCCAAGCGGGGGCGAGCGGCTTCCTGCTGAAGGACGCTCCGCCTGCAGACCTGGTCGCTGCGCTCGGGATCGTCGCTCGCGGCGACGCGCTGCTCGCTCCGGCGGTGACACGCCGGCTGCTCGACGAGTTCGCGAAGCGGCCGCAGTCAGGAACGCATCCCGCCGCCACTCTGCTGGCCACGCTCACCGACCGCGAGAATGAGGTGCTTCGACTCATGGCCCGCGGGCTGTCGAACGCCGAGATCGGCGAGCGACTCTTCGTCGGCGAGAACACGGTGAAGACGCATGTCAGCGCCGTGTTCAACAAGCTCGGCGTGCGCCATCGCGTCCGCGCGGTAGTCCTCGCATACGAAGCCGGCATCGTGGCGCCTGGGGATCCCGTCGAAGCCTGACGGCGCCGCTGCGCTCGCGCACGATAATGAGCGGCGTGGGATTCAACCCGTTCCGCCAGCAGAAGCGCCGCGCGTCCGACTACGTGCTCGTAGTCGCAGCATTCGTCGTCGTTGCGCTGCTCGTGCTGTGGGCCGCGTTCCCCCGGTAGGCGAATCGGACGACGACGCGCTCGACGTCCGCCTCGTCCACCCCTTCCAAGCCCGTAAGACTTATGTGTGCCCCGGGTGTTCGCACGACATCAACCCCGGCACAGCGCACTTCGTCGTCGTTCCCCTAAGTGAGCCGGACCACCGACGGCACTGGCACAAGGGCTGCTGGCAGCACCGCGCCACACGTCACCGCCGCCGCTAGGCGACGAACCGGACGCCGACGAGGGCGCGCTCCTCGTCGACAACCCTGACTTCCTCGGTTATTAAACCGGAGCCTTCGCACATTTCCCCAAGGTTCTCGGCCTGACCTGGTCCCGCAACCTGGAATACCGCTGAGCCCGTAGGCAGGAGATGGGTGGCAACGAGATCCAGGCACACGGCAAGCAGCGACAAGCCGTCGGGACCGCCATCGATGGCGCTCACAGGATCGGCGGGGAAACGGACGATCTCCGCGGACGGCAGGTAGGGCGGGTCGGCCACGATCAGGGCGAAGCGCTCGTGGGCATCAATCGCCGACTGCATCGGGCGGTTGCGGACCTCGACGCGGTCGGAAACTCCCGCTGCCACTGCGTTGCGTTCAGCGAACCCGGCTGCGATCGGATCGGCCTCGATTTGGACCAGCCGGCGGCCCGTCAGGACTGCGGCGAGCAGCCCGATGTGCCCCGCGCCCGCGCAGAGCTCTGCGATGTCGCCGGCGGGCGCCGCTTCCGAGAGCTCGGCAGCCCAGCGACTCTGAGCCTCGGTCCACGGCCGGGGCGTGAGGACGCGCTCGTCGTATTCGATACGCAGTGGGCCAAACGTGCACGTAAGTACGTTCGGGACGTCGATGGGCGGCATGCCCCCCGTTGCTACCCGGTGACCGGGCCGCGCACCCGCTCGGTTTGTGAGATCGCGCAGCGGGTACCGACGGTCGGTGAGTCAGAACCACGTCGTGATCGCACCGCGAGCCACGTCTACCCACACGCCCTGCGCGCGCGAGCTCGACCGTGCGCTCGCGTCGGGTGACTTCTCCCGGGTAGAGCACCTGGGGCCCGCGGACGCAACGGACGCCGTGGTCACGCTGCTCGCGATCTACGACCTCTGGCTCGGCAGCCTTCCTAGCGTCGACGGCCGCGAGCGCTACCAGAACCATCCGGTCGTCGCGTCGCTGAAGTGGCGCCTAGAAGCCGACTTCGTAAACCGGCTCGAGGAGCTCGTACCTCCCGAGACCGTGGAGACCTTCGACGCGGTCAGCGCGCTGCGCCGAATCGCTCGGCGTGACGACGCTCCCATATACGACTGGCTGGCGACATCGGCTACCTGGTCGCAGCTCGTGAAATTTCTGGCGATCGAAGGCGGCCCTGACGGCGGTTTCGACGACCTCGTCGCCATCTGCCAGGTCGGCCTCGACGGCGCACCGAAGGTGGTGCTCGGCGCCAATTACTGGGACGAGATGGGTCGAGGGGAACTCGCCGACGTACACACCGAGCTGCACAGACAGCTCGTGCGGGCAGTCGACCTGCCCCGTCTCGACTGGAGCGAGCTGCCGTCGAGCGCACTCGAGCGAAGCGCGCTGAACGGCCTTCTGGCCACGAACCGCTGGCTGCAACCAGAGATGATCGGCGCGCTCGGGCTGCTCGAGCTGCAGGCTGGCCCACGCTGCCGGCGGGTGCTGCGCGCCCTGCGGCGACTCGAGGCGCCGTCGGCCGCGCTCCCGTTCTACGACGAGCACGCCGACACCGATCCGAGGCACGGCAAGGAGTGGCTCGACGGCGCGGTTGCACCGTTGGTCGAGGCTCATCCGGAATGGCACGCGCGCATCGTGCGTGGCGCCCGCTGGCGGGCTGAGCTGAACAGCCGGCTCTTCGCCGATGCCTTGAAAGCGCTGCAGGACGTCCACGCAGAGAGCGCCTGACGACCGCTGACCACGGCTAAACAGGAGCCGTGATTCTCGTTGGCAGCGCGAACGCGTTCCGCGCGTTCACAGAGGGACGCACCGCACTCCTGGCCGGCGAGCCTGCACTGGACGTCGTTGAAGCGGTGATTCGCGAAGTCGAGGACGACCCCGACGATCACACGGTCGGATACGGCGGGTTTCCCAACATCCTCGGCGAGGTCGAGCTCGACGCGTCACTCATGGAAGGAGCAACCCGCCGGGCTGGCGCTGTAGCGGGCTTGCGTGGTTTCCGACACCCGATCTCAATCGCGCGCGAGGTGATGGACCAGCTTCCGCATGTGCTGCTGGTGGGCGACGGTGCGGCGCGCTTCGCCGACGAATGCGAGGCCGAACGCATCGATTTGCTCACCTCTCATGCAGAGCACGTATGGCGCCAAGGGATCGAGCAGCTCGACGGCGGCGAAGGGGCACTCGCCGGACCGCTCGCCGAGCACGTCTCGCGGTTGGTGCTCGATCCCGAGCACGTCACCGGGGTGCTCGAGCCCGAGCCCCGCACGGGCACGGTCAACGTGCTCGCGCGCGACGCAAAGGGCGACATCGCGTCGGGCGCAAGCACGAGCGGGTGGGCATGGAAGTACCCGGGACGGGCGGGCGACACCGGCGCGATCGGCGCCGGCAACTACTGCGACAACCGTTACGGCGCGGCGGCGTGCACCGGTTGGGGCGAGTTGGCCGTGCGGGCGGCGGGCGCGTACTCAGTGGTCGCGGGTCTGCGCTTCGGCCTGACACTTGCGGATGCGTGTGCCGAGTACCTGCGCGATCTCCCGGATCCGGGCGTCGGCACGCGCACCGTTCCGCTCCATGTGGTGGCGCTGGACGCCAACGGCCAACACATCGCGGCTTCGACGAGACCGAGCGCGATGTACGCGTACTGGGATGCCAGCCTGGCCGAGCCCGAGTTGCGCCGCCGCACGCACATCCTGCGTGACTAGAACGCAGCCTCGATGATCTCGACCTTGCCACCGAGGACGCAGGCGACGTCGAAGCGCAGCGTCGCTCCCGCAGGCCGGTCGTGGCCAGCTTCGAGCCACGCCAACGCGAGCCGGCGCAACCGCTGCTGCTTGGTCCGATTGACCGCCTCGGCCGGGAGCCCGAACGCGCTGGTCGTGCGCGTCTTCACTTCGCAGAACACGAGAGTTGCGCCGGACCGGCACACCAGGTCGAGCTCGCCCGCCGGGCAGCGCCAGTTGCGGTCGAGAATCTCGTAGCCGTGCGCGGCGTACCACGCCGCGACTCTGTTCTCGCCGTACGCGCCCAGGGCTTGGTTGCCCAGGCCCACGGCTACAGCTCCTTCTCGGGAAGCTCCTCCACGTTGACGTCACGGAACGTGACGACCTTGACCGACGAGACGAAGCGGGCGGGCCGGTACATGTCCCACACCCACGCGTCACCGAGTTCGACCTCGAACCAGGACCGGTCGCCGCTGCCCATCGGCGTGAGCTTCACGTCGTTGGCCAAATAGAAACGCCGTTCGGTCTCAACGACGTAGCGGAACATCGGCAAGACCGCCCGGTACTCCTGGAAAAGCTGTAGCTCGATCTCGGTTTCGTAGCGTTCGAGATCGTCGGGGCTGCTGCTCATCGCACCCTCACCTTACGACCCGCTAGAGGAAGGAAACAGACGATGGGGGCCAAACTTTGAGCACGGCACGGCCGACCACGGTGGATTGACGGACCTGGCCGAACACGCGGCTGTCGGCTGACCCGCCCCGGTTGTCGCCCATCACCCATAGCCGTCCAGGCTCGATCTTCACGGGCGGAAAGTCCGACGTCCGCACCGTGTCCTCCAGATAGGGCTCGAACAGCCGCTTCCCGTTGATGAAGACGTGGCCGTCGCGACCTTCAACCTGCTCGCCGGGCAGGCCGATCACTCGCTTGATGAACTCGTCGGTGGACGGCTGCACGAAGCCGACGGCCTCACCGATCGACTGCGCGAGCCGCTGAATGCCCGTGCGATCGGGTTCGGTCTTCAGCGCCGCTCCCGGGGTCGGGTCGTCGAACACCACGATGTCGCCGCGGCGCGGATCGTGTGCCTTGTAGGCCAGCTTTGACACGACCACCCGGTCGTTGATCTGGAGTTGCGGCAGCATCGACCCGGAAGGGATGTAGAACGCCTGAGCCAGCAGCGACTTGACCGCAAACGCCATGAGCGCGGCGATCACGAGGAGCACCGGGATCTCCGCAAGCGTCCGCACCATCGACGGACGTCGTGGCGGCGCGGCGGGCAGATGCATGCGCTCAGCGGTGAGCGGCTCGTCGCGGGTCACCGGCAGGATGGTAGTTGGGAGTACCGAGACCTAACCCCCAACAGCAGGCCGGTACGCAGTCGAAGGCGGCCTGGTCTCGGAAAGAGACCAGGCCGCGGTCGACCGTGGGTACGGGTGTGACCTCGCAGATCCCGTGTAACGGATGCAAGAGCACGTCTTGACTGGCTGCGACTCAATCGCAGCTCAGTTAGCGCGCTGAAGCAACCCTGTCGCGGTTCTGGGTGTTTGTGGTGTCGTGGTCGCGTCGCTTCAGGCCCAGAAGCCCGAGAAGTCCGGCGAGGCCGAGCAGGCCGAGTTTGCCGCCGTCGTCGCCGCCCTCATCGCCGCCGCTCTCGGTCTGGGCTTGCGTGTCCTGTCCGGTGTCGGTGCCGGTCTGCGCTGTGGCTGCGCCGGCGCCGCCAATAAGAAGTGCCAGGGACAGAGCCATTGCGCTGATGTTTCGTTTCACGATGTCCTCCAAAGTTGAATTGCAGAGGGTCACCGCGGGGTCCGGGCGGGCCGAATGCTGCGGGGCCAAGGTTGGCCCCGCTAGTCCTTTCCCCCGGCCTTCGGACTGCAAACGCGCAGCCCACCCACGCAGAAGCGCCGGCGTTCAGTCCTCAGGCGTAGCGGGTGATGCGGGGGCGGCGGCGGCCGCGGCGGCCTGCTGCTGACGCGAGACCTTCTTCGAGACCTGGAGCGGGTCGCGCTTTTCCTTGATCTTGGCCTTCTTGCCGATGCGATCGCGCA
>DATLOH010000051.1:0-13189 GCA_035536375.1 Acidimicrobiales bacterium | reverse complement strand
GTTGGCGCCGATCTTCGGCGGCCGCGCGTTCACACAACAGCAGTACTTCCCCGAGAACCTCTCTTCAGGAGTGCGCGGGGCCGACGACGACCGCATCATTCGGCTCTACGACGAGCAGCAGCGCGCGCATGGGTTTGGGTTCGGCCATCAACCGGCCGGGCAACCGATCGAGCGCATGGATGCCTCGCTGATCTGGCGGGCGGCGGGGAACTCGGGCAACGCGTGCAGCGCCTGCAACGGGGAGGCGCGGTATTGGCTGACGGTCGGGACGCTGCTGCAGCAGGCGGGACCGCGCCTGACGCCGGCCGCCATCGAGCAGGGCGTCGTCACCGCCAAATACCGCAGGGCGGGTTGGGCCGAAGCCAAGAACCCCTTCGTCCAGCTGTTCTCTTTCGGGCCGGGCGACTACACAGCGAACTCTGACGTCCGCCAGACGTACTGGTGCGAAGCGTGCCGTTCGCCCATTGACGGGCTCGCCGGTACCTCGTTGATGGTGGAGGGCGGACGGCGCTGGGAGGTCGGGTCGCTCGACGGCACGTTCAACATTCCCGTGGCCCCGCAGTAGTGCAGCTTGCGGGAGTAGCCGGACGCGTCCGAGCGCATTCGCTCGGCGGTCCGGCGGCTCGGGCGGTTCTCGCCGCGTTCGGCCTCTTCGTCTTCGTTCAGGCGCTGTTCGGCCGCTTGCCACTGCTCGGCATCGGCCGCGCCGACAGCCCAGTCCCACCGGGCATCTTCGCTCGCGGGATCGTGATCGGCAGCCTTTACGCACTCGTGGCGATCGGCATCATCCTCGTCTACCGCGCCAATCGGATCATCAACTTTGCCGCCGCCGGCCTGGGGTCGGTACCCGCGGTCTTCACCTTGGTGCTGATGAGTCGCAAGGGGTTGCCCTACGCAATCGCAATCCCGCTGGCGCTCATCGGCGGTGCGGCACTCGGCGCGCTGGTCGAGGTCGTATTCATCCGACGGTTTACCCGCGCCCCTCGGCTCATCGTCACGGTCGCCACGCTTGGCGTCGCGCAAATCCTCGCATTCATCGAGTTCTTCATTCCGGTGTGGCTTACCGGCACGGCGATTCCACCGAGCGACTTCCCGACGCCGTTCCAGAACATCTCGTTTCAGATCGGCATTGTTCGCTTCACCGGTGACGCGGTGGTGACGGTGGTGGTCGTGCTCGGCATCGTCGTAGCGCTTTCGGCGTTCTTTCGCTTCACCGACATCGGCATCGCAGTGCGCGCCTCGGCCGAGAACCGTGATCGCGCCGCTCTGCTCGGCATCCCGGTTCGTCGCGTAGCCACGATCGTGTGGATGCTCGCCGGGCTGCTCTCGGCGGTCGGCATCTTCCTGCGCGCGCCGCTGGTGGGCCTTCCGCTGGGCGGCCTCATCGGCCCCGCGATTCTGCTCTTCGGACTGGCCGCCGCAGTCATCGCCCGCATGGAGAGCCTCGGCACCGCGTTTGTCGCGGGGTGCGCGCTGGGCGTGATCGATCAGTCCGCCGTGTTCAGCACGCGCCGACCGTCGGCTGCTTACGGCGTCATGCTCATCGTCATCCTCGGAGCGTTGCTTGTGCAGCAGAAGGCGATCGCTCGCGCGTTCGACACTGGGGTCTCGTCGTTCCGGGCGGTGCGCGAGCTGCGTCCCATACCGCCCGAGCTGCGCGGGCTCACCGAAATCCGGGTGGCGCGTGCGGTTGCCACCGCCCTCATCGTGATCGTCGCACTGGCCGCGCCGTTTATGTTCGGCGACGCCCGCGCCGGGCTGGCGGGGCTCGTGGCTATCTACGCGATGGTGGGCGTTTCGCTGGTCGTGCTCACGGGGTGGACGGGCCAGATCTCGCTCGGTCAGTTTGCGCTCGCCGGTATCGGCGCCGCGGTGACGGGACTGTTGGTCACCAGCTTCCAAGTCGACTTCTTCATCACCGTTGCCGTGTCGGGACTCGTCGGCGCCGCGATCGCCGTGCTCGTGGGCATCCCCGCTCTGCGGATCCAAGGCCTGCTGCTGGCGGTTACGACACTCGCGTTCGCCTTCACTGTGCAGAACATCGTCCTCAACCGCGATTACGCGAGCTGGCTCTTGCCGTCGTCGACCGAGTTCGTCGGTCGACCAGATCTGTACGGCGTGATCGACGTGTCGTCGGATCGCGCGTTCTATTACGTGACGCTGGTGTTCCTCGTGCTCTCGCTGTGGCTGGCGCGCGGGCTGCGCAACAACCGCAGCGGCCGCATCCTGATCGGTGTTCGCGAGAACAGCCGGGTAATGCAGGCATTCGGGGTGAGCCCGACGCGCACGCGGATCACTGCGTTCGCCGCCTCCGGGTTCATCGCTGCGGTTGCAGGCAGTCTTCTCGCGTTCCACCAGGGTTCGGTCGACTCAGGAACCTTTACGCCGACGGCGTCGATCACGGTCTTTGTGATGACGGTGATCGGCGGCGTGAACTCGCTTGGCGGGGCCGTGATCGGCGCAATCTACGTGCTTGGCATCCCGGAGTTGCCGGTTCTCAACGACATCGACCTGATCGAGGTTCTTTCCACTGGTGTCGGTCTGCTGTTCCTGCTCTTGTTCCTGCCGGGCGGTTTGATCGAGGGCGTATACCGGGTGCGCGACCTGTTGCTGCGCCGGGTGGCCGAGCGGCACGGCATCGACGTCCCGAGCTTGGTAGCCGATCGGCGCACGGACAGCGCGACGCCAGAGGCCACGCCCATCGAGGTCACCGACGCACACGTCCCGACCGACGCCGAGCTTGACGCCGTCGAGGCGCTCCTGTCGGACGAAATCGAGTGCCCGACGTGTGGCGAGCGCGTCTCGGTCGCCGAGGCGGTTCATCACGAACACCTGCGGCCGCGGACACGCCGCACGGCGGTCGCTCCGGGTAAGCGCTCATGAAGCAACGCCTGCTCGCCATTACGGACGGCGCCCCGACGCTGCCGCTGCTGGTGCTGTTCGCGCTGAACCTGGTCGACGAATTCGACCGCCTTGCCTTTGGGATCCTCACACCCGACATCCGCGACACATTCGGCCTTTCCGATACCGGCATCGTTGCCATCGGCGCCGGTGCGAGCGTGCTGGTGCTGCTGATGGCCATGCCCATCGCCTATCTCGCCGACCGCACCAAGCGCGTGCGTCTGGCCGCCGTTGCCGCTGTGGTGTGGGGGACGATGGGCGTCGTCACCGGACTTGCCCCCGTGCTCGTCGTGTTGATCCTCGGTCGGCTCGGGTCGGGCCTCGGGCGCATCGTCAACGAGCCCGTCCACGCCAGCCTGCTCACCGACTACTACGCCGCGCCAACCCACCCGCGCGTATTCAGCGCGCACCGATTCGCCAACCCGCTGAGCGCGGTGTTCGCGGTACCGATCGGACTCGCCGGAGCCACGCTCGGCTGGCGAACCACGTTCGTCATCATCGCCATCCCGACCTTCGTGCTCGCCCCGCTGCTGAGCCGCCTCCGCGAGCCGGCGCGTGGCGCAAGCATCGACGAACAGCTGGCCACCGAGGCCGCAACTGAGGCGCACATCTCTTTCGGGGAGGCCCGCCGCCAGCTCTTCGCGGTGCGAACGTTGCGCAGGACGTGGACGGCCATCTTCTTCCTCGGGATCGCCTCAATCCCGATCAACCAGTTCATCTCGCTGTTTTACGAGCAGGTCTACGGCTTCGACGCGTTCCGGCGCGGCATCGTCACTTTCCTCCTGGGGGCGGCGACCGTGGTCGGCCTCCTCGTCGGCCAGCGCTTCGGACGTGCCGCGATTACGAACGGCACGCCCGAGCGTCTTGCCGTACTCAACGGAGTCTCGTTCGTTGTGCTCGGCGTCGGCCTCGCGTTGATGGCGCTCTCTCCGTGGGCGTTGCTGTCGCTCACGTTCGGCTTCCTCGGGTTGATCGGGCTCGGCTTCTACCAGCCCATGTACTTCCCACTCGTCGGCCTCGTCGCACCTCCACGCGTCCGTTCGCAGGCGTTCGGATACGCGATCCTCTTCCTTGGCGGGGGTGGCCTGGTATCGGTGTTCGTCGCCAGCCTGGGCGAGAGCCGCGGGTACCGCCCGGCAATCGCCATCCTGTCTGTGTTGCTGGTGATCGGCGGTTTCATCGCGATGTCGGCTTCGTCTTTCGTCCGGCGCGACATCGCGCAGGCGGCGGCCACCTTGTCGACGGCGCGACTGGTTCGCGAGGAGCTCGACCGTGCTGGTGAGCGCGCCCTGCTTGTGTGTCGCGGTGTCGAGGTCGCCTACGACCAGGTGCAGGTGCTGTTCGGCATCGACCTCGAGGTTCGAGAAGGCGAGATCCTCGCGCTGCTCGGCACGAACGGGTCGGGCAAGTCGACCCTGCTCAAGGCCATCTGCGGCCTCGAAGACCCGATCGGCGGCGCGATCTTCTTCGACGGCGCCGACATCACCCACGCCGATGCCAACCAGTCGGCGGCATCAGGAATCGTCCTGGTGCCAGGTGGCAAGGCTGTCTTCCCGACGCTCACCGTCGCGGAGCACTTGCGCGCCGCAAGCTGGATGTTTCGCGATGACCGCCCGCACCTCGAGCGCGCGATCGCCGACGTCTACGACACGTTTCCGCGTCTGCTGGAACGCCGCGAGCAACTTGCCGGAAACCTGTCGGGTGGCGAGCAGCAGATGCTCGCGCTCGGGATGGCGTTCATCGCCAAGCCGAAGCTGTTGATGATCGACGAGCTCTCGCTCGGTCTGGCTCCGACGATCGTCGAGCAGCTACTCGGGATCGTCCGACGCATTCGCGACGGCGGCACCGCCGTCGTGCTCGTCGAGCAATCGATCAACGTCGCGCTGACGGTGGCTGAGCGGGCGTACTTCCTGGAGAAGGGCGAGGTGCGCTTCGAGGGCCCGACCGCCGAGTTGCTGAAGCGCGACGACATCGTGCGATCGGTGTTCCTCGAAGGAAACGCTGCGACCCGCCGCCGCCGTGGCGACGCCGTGCCGGCGCGTCTCGCCCCCGCTCAAGACGCCAGTGTCGTGTTGCGCGTCGACAGCTTGTCAAAGAGCTTCGGCGGCATCCTCGCCGTCGACGACACGTCTTTCGATCTGGCCGACGGTGAGATTCTCGGGCTTATCGGTCCCAACGGGGCGGGCAAGACCACGATCTTCGATCTGATCAGCGGTTTCGTTGCGCCGAACCGCGGCCGGATCGAACTCGACGGCGTAAACGTCACCGAGGTCAGTGCGGAGGGACGCGCGTGGTTGGGCCTCGGGCGCTCGTTCCAGGACGCCCGCCTGGTCCCCGCGCTCACCGTCGCCGAGAACCTGGCAATCGGCCTCGACCGCCACCTGCTCATTCGCGATCACGTCGCCTCGATGTTGAGCCTCCCGCTCGCCGTCCGTCTCGAGGAGGACGTGGCCTGGGCGGTCGACGACCTGATCGAGCTGATGAACCTTGGCGCCTTCCGCAACAAGTTCGTCTCCGAACTGTCTACCGGCTCGCGGCGCATCGTCGACCTGGCCATGACGATCGCGCATGATCCCCGCGTGCTGCTGCTCGACGAGCCGTCGTCGGGCATCGCGCAAGCCGAGACCGAAGCGCTCGGCCCGCTTCTGCGCCGCATCCAATCCGAGACCGGCTGCGCGCTGCTCGTGATCGAGCACGACATGCCGCTCATCACCACGATGTCCGACCGGCTGATCGCCCTCGATCTCGGTCATCCCATAGCGGAGGGCACGCCGTCCGAGGTCATCCGGGATCCGCGGGTCGTGTCGTCATACTTGGGCGGCGATCTCGCGACGATCAACCGTTCGGGAAGAAACGGCGAGCGCAAGAAGAGGAAGCCAACCAAGGCCGGGAGCGCGTCGCGATGACGAATCTCCGTGCCGCGAGTTGGGTTGGCCTTGCCTGCGTGGCCGTGCTCGCCGCGACCCCGGCCACTGCGAAGGCACCCGAGGCCGCAGGTTGGTGGTCGCGCGCCCAGCAGGCGCCGGTGATGTTGCCGTTGCCGATTCCGCCATCGGCCGAGCCGGGTGAGCTCGTGGTCGCCGACGCGCCGGATGAGCCCGCCGCCATCGCCGCCGTTCGCTTCGTGTTGACGGCCGAGGAGACCCAGCCCATCCTGACGTTGCGCGAGGTCGACAGCGCGAACGCGACGGCGTTGCGGCTCGAGGCGTGTCCCGCGACGACGCGTTGGGAGCCCGCCGACGGCGGAAGGTGGGCCGACCGCCCCGAGTTCGACTGTGAGCGCGGGCGGGCACCGGGCGGCCGTGCCGACGACGGCAGCTGGCAGTTCGATCTCTCGCTCCTGCTCGACGAAGACACGCTTGATGTCGTGATCGTGCCGGCGGCTCCCACCGACGGCACACCCCGCCAGGCCGGCTTTGTGCGGTTCGCAAAGCCGGGCGAGGACGCTCTGGCTACGGTCGAAGCGTTGCCGGCCCTCGACGACTTTGGGATACCCGAGTCCCCGCCGGAGGTGTTCAACGAGTTTCTGCCCGTCGACCCGGTGTCGGGCGCACCGTTCGACCTCGGACCAGTTGCGCCTGAGCAGGCTGCGGCCGCAGTGCTGACTCGACCAGCGCTCACGCCGCCGCTGTCGGCCAGTCGTGTGCCGGTGCCCATCTCCGACACCGGGCGCGCGTGGCTCGCCGCCCTGATTCTCTTCGCCGGTTGCGCGGCCGGCGCCAGTCGCTTGGGCAACGAGCGGCACGTCGTGTTGCTGCGGGCGTCGCACCTGCTGCGCAGCAGCTCACCTCGGACAGCGGACGCCGAGCCCGTCATGGCCGGCGTCGCCCGCTTCACGCGAGTCCGGTCGGGCTCACCACCCCCGCTGAACTAAGCGCGAAGGGCAGCTAGGGGGCTTTAAAAGCACAGCCCATGCACTTCTAAGGCCCCCTACTGCTCTTGCTTCAGTCGCGCAGGTTTCATCGCCCCTGACGTGGAGAAACCTGCGCGACTGGGCTTGGGCCGGGGGTAGGAGTTGCCGAGGTCCTAGATGCGGGGGAGGACGGCGAGGCCGGTGACTGGGCCGTTGGTGGCCAGCGAGCCGGCGGCGCGGGAGCCGCCTCGCTCGAGGTTGAGGCAGTACAACGTCTTGTTGTCGGTTCCGCCCGTGAAGAGCGCGGCGCCGTCGGCGGCGATGTCGAAACCAACTCGGCCGGCAAAGCCGATTCCGGCGGTGCCGATGCGGGTCAACGTGCCGTCGTTGGGCGGGTCCTGCTTGAAGAGGCCGCCGTCGTACGCGCTCAGGTCGAACAACGTGGTGGGAAAGCCGCCGGCGACGTTGTTGGTGTAAGCCGCGCCATGCACGCCCTGGGTCAACGGCTTGTCGGTCGAGGCCACCGCGGCGGTGTCCGGGTGGACCCGCAGGTTCTGGCTCCCATCACTGACGATGCGGATGCGGTCGACGATGGGGTTGAAGTCGAACCCGAACTCGCGACCCGACAGGCCCGCAATCGGAGAGCCGATCTTGTTGGCACCTCCGGTGACGGGGCTGAGCGTGTAGAGCTGGCCCGATGCACCCAGGCCGTACAGCGCGCCCGTGGCCGGACGAACGTCGATCGCGGTGACGCGGTCACCGTCGCTGAGCCCGACGATGTTGACGGTACGCACGGCCTTGTTCGGAGCGCTCCGATTCACTGTGACGAGTTGGGTGTCGGCCAACGCAACGACGTTGTTCGCCGGTCGAGATGCGAACGTCATCGCCGTGACGAGACCGCCGCCGCCGATCGTGCCGAGCCTCTTGGCCCGACCGGTGTCGAGGTTGATCGAGTACGCGATCGACTTGTTCGGCGCGTCGAGGGGCGTGAACACCGCGACGCCGCGACCGGGCACCTGCCCGTCGATGTCGAAGCCCGAAAGTGACCCGGCGTCCACGCCGAGCGAACCGACGGAAACGAGCACACCCTCGTTGGGCGGGGCTTGACGGAACAGCTGGTCCTTCTGCTCGTCGATGTCGTAGAGCACCGTGCTCTGCGCGAACGTCACCGAGTTTGTGTAGGCCGCGCCCATTGCACGTGTCGATCCGCCGTTCAGCGGCGTGTCAGCGGTCGTGGCCAAAACACCCTCCGCGTTCGGCACCGGGTTGACGCGGAGGTTCTGTCCGTTGTCGCTCACCACGCGCAGGCGGTCGACCGTGGGGTTCCAGTCGACGCCGAACGAGCCGCCCGTGATCGCCACCGACATCGTGCCGACCTTCAACGCACCGCCGGTTTCGGGGTTGATGACGTACAACGTGCTGGCGGTCGTCAGCGCATAGAGCTGGCCGTTCGAGGGGCGGGTGTCGAGTCCGACGATGGTCTCGTTGGGGCCGAGACCACGAATGGCCTTCTCGTGGAGAACGCGGGACACCGACCTTTGCGAGACGAGCCGAAGCCGGCCGTCGTTCGTGGTGACGAACAAATCGCCGCCGGCGCCGTAGTGCGGCGACGCCGCGGGCGTCGCGCACCCCTTGGCGGCACGCCGACCGTGGGCTTCGACGGGAACGGTCAGCGCACCCACAGCGAGGGCGGCGACGGCCGCGCCGGCCACGGCGACATTTCTCTGCTTACGCGTGAACATCTCCGCACCCTACGGAAAAAGTTCGCAAATCCGCCGTCGGGCTCGGCTCCGTAGTGCCCCCCAGCGCTCGGGGTAAGCGTGCCAGAGCGCCGGGTTCTTAGAGCGTCTTGACCAGAAGGGCGTCGCCTTGGCCGCCGCCACCGCACAGCGCCGCGGCGCCGAGACCGCCGCCGCGGCGGCGCAGCTCGAGCAGCAACGACAGTGCAATTCGTGTGCCGGAGGCCCCTACCGGGTGGCCGAGTGCGATGGCGCCGCCGTTCACGTTCGCCACTTCGTCGGTGATGCCGAGGTCGGCCATCGACGCGAGCCCGACGGCAGCGAACGCCTCGTTCAGCTCGAACAGATCGACGTCGGTCGCCGACTTCCCGACCTTCTCGAGCGCGACGTTCGTGGCGCGGCTCGGCTGCGTGAGCAGGCTCGTGGTGTCAGGGCCGGCAACCTGCCCGTATGACACGACCTCACCGAGCGGGTCGACACCGAGCTTCTCGGCAAATGCCTTCGAGACCACGATCACGGCGGCGGCGCCGTCTGAGATCTGACTCGCATTGCCGGCCGTGATCGTGCCCTTCGGATCGAATGCCGGCCGCAGCCCGCCAAGGCTCTCTGAGGTCGTGCCCGGGCGCACACCCTCGTCGGTGTCGAACAGGATCGGGTCGCCCTTGCGCTGCGGGATCGACACCGGGACGATCTCGTCGCCGAGCTTGCCGTCCTTGGCCGCCGCCGCAGCACGCTCATGCGACTTCGCCGCGAACTCGTCCTGCGCTTCCCGACTGAGGGTGCCGGCGGCGTACTTCTCAGTGGCGACGCCCATCGCGCAGTTGTCGAACGCGCACGTCAGGCCGTCGTACATCATCGAGTCGACAATCTTCCCGTCGCCTATGCGGAGGCCGGCACGCGCGCCTGGGACGAGATAGGGCGCCTGGGTCATGCTCTCCATGCCGCCGGCGACGACAATGTCGGCCTCGCCCGCCTGGATCATGAGGTCGGCGAGATAGATCGAGTTGAGCCCCGACAAGCACACCTTGTTGACGGTGGTCGCGGGGACGTTCAGCGGGATGCCCGCCTTTGCCGCCGCCTGCCGTGCCGTGATCTGACCCTGGCCGGCCTGGAGTACCTGGCCCATGAAGACGTACTGCACCTGGTCAGGCGAGACGCCGGCGCGCTCGAGTGCGGCCTTGATCGCCAGTCCGCCGAGGGCCATCGCAGTGAACGAGGCGAGGCCGCCCGACAGCTTGCCGATGGGTGTGCGGGCACCGGCGACGATCACAGAACCAGGCATTGCTGTCCTCCTAAAACGTGCGGACGGCCAGTGTAAATCCGGCTTGGCCCCACCGTTAACCCGGGCGCTAGCTTCGCTGCATGAGCAGAACCGTGCGCGCCTATTCCATCGCCGCCGACGCCATCGCCAACGAGCGGACCAGAGTTGGCGACGATCTCGACGCCATAGACATCGCACGGATCGTCCAGCTCGACAAGCTGGACCTTCCCGACGTGGGCCCGACTGACGTGCGGGTGCGGATGCTGGCGGTTTCGGCCGAGCACAACCTCAGCCACGCCGCGCTCGCCGACACGGTCAACATCGCCGAACTCCGCGGTGGGCGCATCTACCCCGGCAACTCGGCGCTCGGGGAGGTCGTCGAGGTGGGCGATCAGGTGTCGAAGCTCGCGGTCGGCGACATCGTCGTCACCCATTGCAACGGCGCGCCGGACGAGTACGGCTTCCCGCTGCGCATCTGGGCCTACGACCAACCCGAGTCGATCGGGTGGTACGCCGAGGAGGCGGTGGTCGGCGAGTGGCAGTTGATCAAGGCGCCGCTCGACTGCGGGTTGAACCTGTGGGAGATGGCTGCGCTGCCGCTGCGCGCGCCCACGGCGTACCACCTGTGGCGCCGCGCTCTCGGCATCTATCGCGTCAAAGTGCCGCGCGAACGCCGTGCGACGTTGAACGCCCTCAGCTTCGGCGGCGGCGTCGGCGAGCTATTCCTCATGATGGCCAAAGCCGAAGGCCACAACGCATACTTCTGCTCTGGCAGCCCCGAGCGGCGCGAGGCGCTCGAGAAGCTCGGCATCGTCGGGATCGACCAGAAGCAGTTCAACCGCTTTGCCACGAAGGACGACGTCAAGGCGTTTCGAAAGCACGTGAGCGACTTGACCGGCGGCGATGACATGCACCTCGTGTGCGACATGTTGCGGGGCCCGGTGTTCGACGCGGGTCTAGCCGTGGCCGCCCGCATGGGTGTCAACGTGAGCGCGGGGTGGCAGCTCAGCCAAGTGCTCACCTACAACACCACGATCATGTCGGTGAAGCAGGTAACGCTGGACCACACGCATTACGAGACGGTGCAGGGCTGCGAGGCGGCGACGGATCTCTACGGACGTGTGTACAAGCCGACCATTCACCGCGAGATCTACGCGTTCGAGGATCTCCCTCGTGCGATCCAGGAGATGACCGACAACACGCAGACGGGTATCCCGATCATCCGGGTGGCCGACGATCTGCCCTCGTCGGTGAAGGGGCTCGTGTCGTGACTGCGCCGCTGCTCACCGAGATCGATCATGTGGCCATCGCGGTGCACGACCTTGAAGCTGCGATCTCGTATTACGAAACGGCCTTCGGGGCCACGGTTGAGCACCGCGAGGTCGTCGAGAGCGACGGGGTCGAGGAGGCGATGCTCAAGGTGGCCGAGAGCTACGTGCAGCTGCTGACGCCAACCCGGCCGGACTCGCCCGTAGCCAAGGCGCTCGAGAAGCGCGGTGAAGGCCTCCACCACATCGGCTACCGCGTCACCGATTGTGCGGCTGCGCTGGCGTCGGTCGTGGCGGCGGGCGGCAAGACGATCGACGCTGCCCCACGACCCGGATCGCGCGGCACCACTGTCGCCTTCGTCCATCCCAAAGGCAGTTTCGGCACGCTCATCGAGCTCGTGCAGGAGTAGCCGTGTCGCGGTGGCCGTGTGAGGAGTGCCGCTTCGATCCAGTCTCGCTCGACGACGAGGCCCTGATCGAGGCGGTGGCCGCAATCCCGAAGCGCTACACCGCCCCGCTCACGCGGTTCCTCCCGGCCGACGACCCCGCGGTCGTGTTGCGCACGCGGCCCGCAGCAGGTGTGTGGTCGGCGCTCGAGTACGTGGTGCACACGCGCGTCGCCGTGGAGTTCTACGACGAGCGCATCCGACGCGTGGTCGAAGAGGACCGGCCACAGCTCACCGCGCCCGCCAGCTGGGACGAGCTGTGCGACGAGGGGCGCTACAACGACTACGACCCTGCTGACGCCCTGGAGCAGCTCGCCGCCGCCGCCTCCTCGGCCGCTGGTCGACTTCGGGCGCTCACGCCGGAGCAGTGGCACCGAACTGGCATCGGCATCGAGGGCGACACCCGCACGGTGCGGCTGCTCGCCGAACGACTCGTCCACGACGCGCACCACCACCTGCTCGACGTCGGACGTTCGATGCGTGCCGCACGCGACGCCGCGAAGTCCTGACAGGGGTTCGCGGAATGGCGTTCACGGGTCCGGGCTTCGTCGATCACCACACCCACCTGCTTCGGGTCGCCGCGGGCGTGAAGCCTCCGTACGACTACTCGTCGACGGAATCGATAGCGGCCTATCACCGCGCCCTGTTCGCGCGTGGCGACACGCCGATGAGTTCGATCGGCGACGACCTCGACGTCGCGCTCCTTGACGCGCAGCTGATGGCTGGTCTCGAGCACGCGGCTTCGGTCGGGCTGGTGCAGATCACCGAAGCGGGGATGCACGACTGGGCGTACTTCGACGCGCTGCAGCGGCGTCGTGAGGAAGGACGCCTCGAGTGCCGCGTGCGCATCCTGGTGGCCGACGGCCTGGCGGCCGAAGGAATGCGTGAGAGGACCGGTGACTCGGACCTCGACGTGATCGGC
Source organism: Acidimicrobiales bacterium (assembly GCA_035536375.1). Taxonomy (GTDB): domain Bacteria; phylum Actinomycetota; class Acidimicrobiia; order Acidimicrobiales; family JACCXE01; genus DATLOH01. The sequence continues at coordinate 799 of DATLOH010000051.1, read as the reverse complement.
GTGAAGTTCTACGCCGACGGCTGGCTCGGGCCGCGCACCTGCGCGCTGTGCTCGCCTTTCGCCGACGTGCATCCGGCCGACGACGGGGTGCTGTTCTTGGAGCCCTTGGTGCTCGCACGACGCGCGCAAAAGCTCGCTGAAGCGGGCTGGGTGATCGCGACGCACGCGATCGGCGATCGCGCCATCGACGCAGTGCTCGACGCATACGACATGGTGTTCGGAGGCGACCCCGCAGCCGCCGCCGCGGCCGGGGCGCGCATCGAGCACGCGCAGGTGCTTTCACCCGCGCTGCTCGACCGACTCGTGGACTCAGGTGTGACCGCGTGCATCCAACCGAGCTTTTCGGTGAGCGACGAGGACGCCGCCGCGGTCGCGCTCGGCGCCGAGCGAGCCAAGCGCTCCTACGACTGGCGCGGGCTGGTGGAACGCGGCGGTCGTGTCATCACCGGAGCCGACTACCCGATCGAGGCGTTGGCGCCGCTGACCGGCCTGCGTGATCTGTGCACGGGCCCCGAACAGAGCCGGCTCGATGTCGGCTCCGCGTTCGACCTGATGACCGACGCGAGCGCCGGTACGACCACCCTCGACGCCGACCCCCGCACCCTCGACGCCGAGGACCTCGCGGAGATCGCCGACATCGCCGTGATCGGGACGAGCACCGCGTGAAGGTGCTCGTCGCGCTTGTTGTGGGCGCGGTACTTGTGACTGCGTGCGGCGGAGGCGGCGGCCCGGACTCACCGCGCTTCGGTGCACCGAAGGTCGTCGACCGGTACGAGGGTGACGTAGAACTTGCGTCCGG
>DATLOH010000050.1:0-5973 GCA_035536375.1 Acidimicrobiales bacterium | reverse complement strand
GCCTCGGCGCGATTCAACCTTCGCCACTGGCGCCGCGGTCGTCGGCGCGGTGCTGCTCGTCGTCGTGATCGCAAGCCTCTTGATCCCGACTCACGGTGCGAAGGCGCTGCTTCCGGAGGGCGCCAGCGAGATGTACAACTGCGGTGCGCCGCTCGGCTTTGTGCTCGGCGACGCCGAGAACGAGTGGAGGGAGTTCGACGGTCGATCTTCGGCGACAACAGCCCCGAAGTGGATCACGGACGTGGGCGTTGCCCTGCGAAAGCATCCGGGGTGCCTGGCCGCCACAGCAGGCCGACTCCGCGTCACCTACATGTCGTTACTGGGTGCAGCATGCGCACTGCTGTTGGCTCTCTGGTTGGCGTCGCCGCCCCGACGCCGAACTGAAGCGGCGTGACCGCGCCGCTTTGTTGTGAATCGCTTCAGCGGTTGGCCGGGTTGACTGCGCGGTCCTCGCCTGCTCGGACGGCGACCCACGCGGCGAGCAGCACGCTGAACAACAACGGCGCGACGGTGCCGATGTAAGCGGTGGTGTCCAGCGTCTCGCGAACAAAGATGTGGACGAGCAGGTGCGGAGTGGCGAACACCAGATAGCCGATGGCGGCGCCGCGTGCGAGGGAACGCGTGGTCCGCCACGCTGCCCATGCGAGCAAGGTGCCGAAGCCCAAGTACGCGCTCCCGATGTCCTGAACGAAGTGCTCGTTGTAGCTACCGAACGCGGACACCCATCCGAGGTCGGTACCCGGAAAATCGTCGTACCAGCTGCGAGGCGCTAACAGCCCCCACAGCCCGGTGAGGAGGCTCGGCACCGCCAGCACGACGAGGGCGAGTCGAATTCGCGAGAGAGGCGCGGGCATGGACATTTTCTACCATTCGACCTATTCAGCGGCGGTGACCGACGCCAAGCCAGTTCTGAGCGCGCTTTTCCGCGCATTGCGCGGAAAAGTTCGCCAAGAACGGTGGGGCGGGCTCAGGTCAGACGGGGAGCACGCCGTGCTTGCGCCAGGGGCGCTGGACCTGCTTCGTCGCCGCCACCCGCAATCCGTTGATGATCGCCTTGCGGGTGTCCGCCGGGTCGATGATGTCGTCGACCTGCGCATGGCCGGCTGCGACGTACGGGTCGATGTTCTTGCGGAACTGCTCGGCCATGTCGATGCGGAACTGCGCCCGCTCCTCCTCGGGCAAGGCGTCGATCTGCTTGCGCATCGTGATCGCGACCATGCCGTCCGGGCCCATCACGGCGATCTCCGCAGTTGGCCACGCGACGATGTAGTCGGACTCGTACGCAGTGCCGTTCATCACGAAGTAGCCCGCGCCGTACGCCTTGCGCATGACCACGGTCAGCTTTGGCACCGTCGCCTCCGACACTGCGAACAGCATTTTGGCGCCGTGCCGGATGATGCCCTGCTTCTCGACGGCGGAACCAACGACGAACCCGGGCACGTCCTGGAGGAACAGCAGCGGGATGCCATAGGCATCGCACAGCCATACGAAGCGCGCCGCCTTGTCAGCCGAGTTCACGTCGAGCGTGCCACCGAGCACCTTCGGCTGGTTGGCGACGATGCCGACGGGCTGGCCGGCGAAACGAGCGAGGCCCGTGATGACGTTCTTCGCAAACGCCGGCTTCATGGCGAAGAACTCGCCGTCGTCGGAGATGGCTTCGATCACACGGTGCATGTCGTAAGCGCGGCGCGGCGCAGTCGGCACGATGTCGTACAACTCCTCGACGCGTCGGTCGACCGGATCGTTGACGGCCCGGCGGGGAGGCGGCTCGGTGTTGTTCGACGGAAAGAACGACAGGTACTCCCGCACCGCCGCAAGACACGCGGCGTCGTCCTCGACCTCGAGATCAGCGACGCCGCTCACGCGCGTGTGCACGTCGGAGCCGCCCATCTCCTCTTCGCTCACGTCCTCCCCCGTCGCCGCCTTGACCAGGTGACGCCCGCCGAGCGCCATGGAAGACGTGCCCTTCACCATCGGAACGAAGTCGGCCAGCGCGGGGATGTACGCAGTGCCGGCCGCACAGTGCCCGAGCATCGCCGCAACCTGGGGGACCACCCCGGACAACGTCACCTGCTCGCGGAAGAGGTGACCGGCGGCCGCGAACGTCGAGCCCGACGTTGCCTGGATGCGCGCGCCCGCCGAGTCGAGCAACCACACGACCGGGATCCGCTGGCGCAGCGCAAGCTCGCGCATGCGGCCGGTCTTGTGCTCGCCGACCGCGCCCATCGATCCCGCCATCACCGTGAAGTCGTATGCGCAGATGGCGACGCGACGACCGTCGATCTCGCCGATCCCTGCGACCATGCCGTCGGCGGCCAAGTATCCGCGCGCCTCCTTCAAACCTGGATCCATCGAGTCGGCGAGCAGCCCGTACTCGACGAAGGTGTCCGGGTCGAGCAGCGCGTCGATCCGCTCACGCACCAGGGTCTTGCCAAGGCTGCGTTGGCGCTCGATGTTCTTCTCGCCGCCCATCGCCAAAGCTGCGTCGCGCCGCGCCTGCAAGTCCTCGACGAGCGGCTTCCAGTCATGAAGTGCAGGGTCGTCAGCCACGGGTCACCGCCCCTTCCACTCGGGCTGGCGCTTCTCGACGAAGGCGGCGATCCCCTCTTTGGAATCCTCGGTCTGGGTCGCCAACGTGAGCAGCGGGTGAAGCTGGCGCAGCGCCTCCGCCGCCGGCTGGTCCCACACTGCGTAGAACGAGTCGCGCCCGAGCTTTACCAGCGCGGGCGACTTTGCCGCCAACGACGCGGCCAGCAAGTCCACTGTCGCGTCGAGGTCGTCAACGGGCACGACACGAGTCACGAACCCGATCCGGTCTGCTTCGACTGCATCGATGCGCCTCCCGGTGAGCATCAGCTCGAGCACCTTCTTCGGCGCCATCGAGCGCATGAGCGGCACCGTGATCATGAACGGCCACAAGCCCACGTCGATCTCGGGTGTTCCGAACTGCGCGTCGTCGGCGGCGATGACCATGTCGCACGCAAGCGCGAGTCCGAACCCGCCGGCGAGCGCGTAGCCGCGCACACGCGCAATTGTCGGCTTGCCGAGAGCCCATAGATCCTCGAACAACCGCGCCAACTCGCCGCGCCCCTCGTGGAGCTCGAGGTACCCGGCGCCCTCGGCCATCCCTCCGAGGTCGGCGCCTGCGCAGAATGCCTTGTCGCCCGCGCCGGTCAGGACGAGCACGCGCACTGCGTCATTCGTCTTGGCCTCGGCGACCCGTGAGCGCAGCTCGGATATCACCGACCACGACAACGCGTTGCGACGTTCGGGCCGGTTGATCGTCAGGCGGGCGACGCCGTCGGCGACCTCATAAAGCAGTTCGGACGGCATCAGCAGGCTCTGTTTCGGAGGAGTTCCTCGTAGAGGTCCTCGACGTCGGCGAGCAGGCGCGGGTAACTGAACAACTCGCGCACCTGCTCGCGCGCTTCCGCACCCCGTCGCCGCAAACCTTCGCGATCGGCGGCGGCTGCGGCGAGACGGTCACCCATGGCACGGGGGTCCCCCGGCGGGACCAACGCGTCGGGGGGCAAGAGCTCCGATACGCCACCAACGTCGGTTGCGATCCCCGGTCGGCCGGCTGCGGCGGCCTCGACAAGAGCCATGCCCATCGCCTCCTGATCGGAACACAGGACCACGACATCGCTAGCGGCAGCAAGCTCCGGCAGATCGTCTCGGAAACCGAGGAAGGTAACGACGTCGTCGATCTTCAAAGCCCGCGCCTGAGCTTCGAGGTCGCTGCGGAGCTCGCCGTCGCCGGCAATGGCGACGCGAACCCGAGCCCCGGCAGAGCGCGCATGGCACACCGCGTCGAGCAACACGTCGACTCGCTTGATCGGCACGAGGCGTCCGATGTAAGCGACGAGCAGGTCGTCGTCTGTCGCCCCGAGCTCTTTCCGCAGCGGTGCGCCGTCCTCGGCGGTTACCGCTAGGAACGGCTCGAGATCAAGTCCGTTGTAGATCACCCGGAAGCGCTCCCGCGGCGCAATCCCCATCGCGACCAGATCGTCGACCGTCGCAGCACTGACGCCGATCAAGCAGTCGGTGAATCGAGCCAGCAGCTGTTCGATTCGACGGAAGACCATGCTCTTTCTCTCGCCGAAGTACCCCGACAAGACATGCCCGTGGTACGTGTGCACGACGATCGGCCGGGGCCGCATGGTGAGCGCTGCCAGGCGGCCGAGGGTGCCTCCCTTAGCGGTGTGCGTGTGGACGATGTCAGGTCGAAAGCGACGGATGAGCACGACGAGTTCGACCAACGCACGCAGGTCGTGCCATGGACGCAGCTCTGGCCCCATGGAACGAACACACGTGAGCTGCGCGCCGTGCCGCTCGGCGAGGTGTTCCAGCGACCCCTCCCCGCGCCCCAACCGGCCGGCCACCAACAGTGTCTCGAAGCGCGCTGGGTCCAGCCGACCCGACAGGATGCTCACGTGGTGGGCCGGGCCGCCGATGTTGAGCCGGGCGATGATCCTCAGGACCCGAGCAGCACGGAGCGCAGGGACGGTCTCCGTCACGGCGCCTTCCGGCCGACGACACCGAACCCTCGACGATCGTCGTTGGCCGCCCAGACCTCCACGAATCCCTCATCACGGAACCAGCCCTCGACTTCTGAGCGCGTGTGATAGTGCGAATGCGGCGCACCGAAGATGTCGAGGATCGCCAGCGCAGACTCGCGCGGACTGAAAGGCGGGCACTCGCGGATGCCGAGTCGGTTGAGGAGCACGCGGAACAACTCGAACGGCACCGCCAGAATTCGGGCGAGGCGAGATAGAGCCTTCGGCGGGATTCGCGTGGTTACAGCCCGGGCCACGGTCAGCAACGTGGTGACGACGGGCTCACGCTTGTGGACCCACAGGTAGAAGGTGCCACCGGGTCGCAACACCCGGCTGAGGGTCCGGAAGGTGTGCTCGGTGTTCGGGGTGTGATGCAGCACTCCGAACGAGTGGATGAGATCGACGCTCGACGGCGGAAGCGGCGGGTGCTGGAGGTCCGCTTGCACGAAGTGGACGCGGTCGGGCCGGCTCGGTGGCCGCGCCTCGAGCAGCGCTCGCCCGCGCTCGACCCCCGAGCTGACGTCGACCGCTACAACCTCGAGACCGAGCTCGCTGTAGGCGACGGACTGGCTGCCGTTTCCGCAACCGGCGTCGAGGAGAACCTTCCCTTCGAGCGATTCCACGGGAATGCGCATCGGATCGACGAACAACTGGTGCACACGGTCGCCCACCTCCCAACCCCAAGTGCGGTCGCCGACCTCGTGGTAGTCCCACTCCAGACCAAAGCTCGCCTCGGTGCGCTCGTCGTGTCCGCTCTCGGGGAGCAGCCTCGGCACGCCGCGACGAACAGGGAACCGCTGCCCACACGCGCACCGCAACGTCCCGTCCGCGATCTGAGACGCCTCTTGATCGAGTGCGCCCTCGGGCTCGACGTCGAGTGCGCCTCCGCACGTGGGGCAGCAGACGAGGGAGAGCAGGCGTCGTTGCATGTAACTCCGTTCTGTGGCATGCGAGGTCATGCTCAAGCCGCCTGCTTGTGCACGAAGAAGGGCCCGAGGACCAGGTGTTCCAACCCGCTGTTGTCGAAGACGTGCAACGCCTCCGCCGGACCCAAGACGATGGGAAACCCGTGGAGGTTGAACGAAGTGTTCAACAGAACGCCTCGTCCTGTGATCCGCTCGAACGAGGCGAGGATGCGATCGAGCGGGTCGTTTTGTGACGGGGCGAGGATCTGGGCGCGTGCGGTGAGATCAGCGTTGTGCACGGCGGCGATCAGGTCGCCGAAGTTGTCCTTGCTGTCGAAGCTCATCATCATGCACGGACTCGGGAGCGACTTCGGGTTCTGCAGATAGTCGCTCGCACGGGCTTCGGATACGAGCGGGGCGAAGGGCATCCAGAAGTCGCGCTTCTTGACCATCCGGTTGATGACCCGGACGACGTCGAGGTTGGCGGGGTCCGCCAGGATCGAACGGTTACC
>DATLOH010000049.1:0-12784 GCA_035536375.1 Acidimicrobiales bacterium | reverse complement strand
CTGACGGGCCGTGCCCTGCGCAAGCTCTGGGAGGCTGGCGGTCAGCCCGGCTGGCGTCTGCGCTCGGCCTAGCGACTCCGGAGACGCAGCTCGCTAGAGCACTGCGAGCTTGTAGGCCCGCACCGGGGCGGCCCGCCCCTTCACGATCTGGGGCTCAAGCGCCCGGGCATTGACCTTGTCTCGCAGCGCAGCGTGCGTCGCCTCGCTCAGGACGGTCTCGCCGGCATCGGCGAACTGCTGCAGACGTTGGGCCATGTTCACGGTGTCCCCGACAACCGTGTACTCGATGCGCTCGTCCGACCCGAGCATCGCCGCAGCGACATCGCCAGTCGACAGCCCGATACCGAGCGGAAACGGTGGCATCGATTCGGCTTCCCACCGCTGGTTCACTTGGGTTTGGCGTTCGTGCATCGAGATCGCCGCGGCGAGCGCGCACCCGGGGTGATCGGGCAGGCCGACCGGCGCACCAAAAACCGCCATCACCGCGTCGCCGACGAACTGCATCACTGTGCCGCCGGCGTCGATGATCGCGTGGTTCATTTCCGCCCGGTGCGTGTTGAGCTGGCGAGCCAGACCGGCGGGATCGGCATATTCTGCGATCGAGGTGTAGCCACGAATGTCGGACATCAGCACCGTCACGTGCAGGTTCTCCGTCTCGCCGATGCGTCTCCCTTCACGGCGCACTTTTTCGGCGAGGCCGCCCGGCAGCAGGCGGCTCAGTGACTCGCCCTGCTCCTCGCGGTCGACGATTGCGTCGTGCAGCAAACGCAGCCGTCGCAATGCGTTCGCGCCGCCGGTGCTCGCCTGCTGGGCGAGGACGAGGAAGAGCTTCTCGACCTCAGCCGCGGCAGTGGCCTCTGTGGTCCGCCGAGCGACGGCGATGGCCTTGATCGGACGGCCCTCTGCGATCAGCGTCAGAAGCTCCTCGTCGCGAGCAGTGAGCTCACCACTCTTCGACACTGGGCGCACGAGCAGGTTGACGATCGTCGGGTCGATGACGCTGCCACCGGCCGCGACCTCGAGGACTGCGCGCGCCAGCTGGTCACCTTCGGCGACGCTGTCCTTGAGCAGGTACGCATATCCGGCGGAGTCCTCGGCGAAGAGCGCGACCGCGTAGTCGGGATCGTCGTACTGGGAGAGCACGACGACACCGGTGCCGGGGTACATCCGGCGAATCTCCTTTGCCGCGTCGATGCCCTCCCGCTGGAAGGTCGGGGGCATCCGGATGTCGGTGACGACTACCTGGGGCTCGGTGGCCGCAGCACCGGCAAGCAGTTCGTCGTAATCGGCGGCCACGCCGACGACCTCAAGGCTCTTGTGTGAGGACAAGAGCGCGCGTACGCCCTCACGCACGATCAGGTTGTCGTCAGCGAGAAACACCCGGACGAGCGAATCGGCCATCGCGAAGTTCTACGACACTGCGCAGAGCGCGGCAAGGCGGCGAGCACGCGTACGCAACGGGTGCTGACCACACCATCGACGGACCTGCCTGCGCCCTTGGTCACCAGCAAAGGCGGCCGTAGATTTCCCGCATGACCCTGACGCGCCGCAAAGCGTGGCGACCCTTGGCGTGCGCGCTCTTGGGCGCCACGCTGGTGTTCGGCGGGTGTGGTGGCGACAGTGACGCCACGCCCAGCGTGCGTGTCGAGACCACGGAAATGCGGTTCACGCCGGCGCGGCTCGTCACCGAAGCGAACCAGGACGTCGTCATCGTTGTCGACAACCGCGGCGACGTCGACCACACGTTCAGCATCAACGAGTTGGACGTCGAGGTGAAGCTGAACCCCGGCGAACGCAAAGAGATCACACTCAACGCCGCGCCGAACACGTACGCATACGTCTGCCGGATCCTCGATCACGAGGGATTGGGCATGGTCGGCGAGCTGGTTGTTTCATGAACATCGAAAGGAATCGCGCATGAGAATCGAATCGTCCGTCACCGCACTGTCGTGGATCCCTTCTGAAGCGATTACGAAGCTCGGGCTCAAGTTGCCGTTCGAGTTCGGTGTCGCGCACTACGACGAACCACCTCCTGATGTGATCGAGGACCTCGAAGCCCTCCGGGATGCGGATCGGTTCCGGTTCGCAAATGTCTTGCGAGCCTGGGTCGAGGTGGCCGACAGCGGCAAGGTCGTGTCCTTCGGCTACTCGGGTGGCGCCGTTGTCGGGAGCACGACGTTAAAACTGGGAAAGCGAGCGGCGACTTTCGCCGGCGTCGCACTGCCGGAAATCCAGCGCGAACCGGAGGTCAACGACAACTCCGTGACATTCACTCAGACGGCTGGCGGCCGAACGGGTGTCCCCGCGCCGCGCCGCGTGAGTCATCCGCCGTTCGTCCAAGTCAGCGCACCGACTGCCTGGTCCACGCTCAAGCTCACAGTCTTCACCGACGGGAGGGTTGAACCCGAGCTTGTCGGCGCAAGCCCCTTCCCGCGCCATTGGGTGTACGGCGACGACGGCACGCTGATTGCGAAGACCGGGCTCATCGACTTCACCGACTGGTACCGGCACGCCTTCGACGACCACACGCCGTGGGGTGACCAGGACTCGCCTGCGCTCGTCACTGCGGTCGAGTCGGCGCTCGAGCGCGAGCTCTCAAAGTCGCTGATGCGCGACGCCAAACCGAATGTTCGCAAGGTCAAGGAAGGCGCCGCCCTTGTCCGACAGGGCGAGCAGGGCCACGAGATGTTCCTGCTGCTCGACGGCGTGCTGTCGGTCGAGGTCGACGGCGAGCGGCTCACCGAGTTGGGGCCGGGGGCACTCATCGGCGAGCGCGCGCTGCTCGAAGGGGGCGAACGCACTGCGACGCTCACCGCACTGACAAAATGCCGCGTGGCTGTCATCGATCCCGGCAACGTCGACCCTGCGGCATTGTCTGACCTCGCGCAACAGCACACTCGCGAAGAGCGCGCTTAAGCGATGAGTCGATCGGTCGATCGCTGCGACGCCATCGTGATCGGCTCAGGGCCGAACGGGTTGACGGCGGCGGCCACGCTGGCGGCCGCCGGCTGGTCCGTCACGGTGCTCGAAGGAAGTGAAGTCGCCGGTGGCGCGATCGCGAGCGAGGCGCTGACCGCGCCTGGCTACGTCCACGACACCTATTCCGCGTTCTACGGGATTTTGCACGAGTCACCCGTGTTCAACGAGCTCGAGTTGGGACGGCGCGTCGACTGGGCGCGGTTCGACGTGCCGGTGGCAGCCGCGGTACGCCCCGGCGCTGCCGGGCTGTGTCACGCCGATCCGGCTGCGACGGCGAAGGGCCTCGGCCTCCACGACGCGGCCGACGAGGCCAACTGGCTCGAGCTCTGTGCGTGGTGGGAGAAAATCGGACGGCGCTTCTTCGCAATGACCATCGGGCCGATCCCGTCGCTTCCTCCGCTGCTCAAGCTGCTTGCCGCGACGCGGGTCCGCGCGGGCTTGGAGCTGGCGCAGCTGATGCTCGCGCCCATGGACGTCGCCGCGTCGCAAAAACTGCGCTCCGAGGTTGGACGCACGCTGCTTGCCTCAGGCGCGAGTCACGCTGATCTTTCGATCGCGTCCTCTGGAAGCGCGCCGGGCGCGATCATTCTTGCGCTTGTCGCGCAGATGCGGAACATGCCGGTGCCGGTCGGTGGTGCCGGCAGGTTGGCGGACGCGATGGTCGCCGCGGTCACCGACTGCGGGGGGTCGGTTATCACCGGCGCTCGCGTTGCGCGCGTGGTCGTGGAGCGCGGCCGCGCCGTGGGAGTCGAGACCGTCGACGGCCGCACATTCCGCGCTAGGCGGGCGGTGCTCGCAGATGTGAACGCCACGAAACTCTTCGGCCCGGGCGGACTCGTGCCGGCCGAGGGCCTCCCCCCATCGTTCTTGGACGCGTTGTCGTGGTTCCGCTCCGGCTCTGGGGTGTTCAAACTCGACGTGGCACTCAACGCCCCGGCTCCTTGGACGGACGAGGGGTTCGATCGCGCAGGCGTGGTGCACATCGTCGGCTCGTGCGATGACATGGTTCGAGCCGCGGGTGAAGTCGGCGGGCGGATGCTGCCGACAGAACCGATGCTCATCGTCGGCCAGCAGACAATCGCGGATCCGTCGCGCGCCCCGAGCGGCGGCCACACGCTTTGGATCGAGACGCATGTGCCGGGGCAGCCCAGAGAAGGCGCATGGAGTGAACTGAGAGAGCCGTTCCTCGATCGCGTCCTCGATCGCATCGAGGTGTTCGCGCCCGGTCTCCGGTCGCACATCGTCGGAACTGCGGTGCACACGCCGCCCGACCTCGAGGCACGCAATCCGAACCTCGTCGGTGGCGACCTTGCCGGAGGCAGCATCAGCCTGCACCAGCAGCTCGTATTCCGGCCGGCACGCGGTTGGTTCCGCTACAACCTGCCTATCAAAGGCCTCTACATCTGTTCAGCTTCCGCCCACCCGGGCGGCGGCGTCCACGGCATGGTCGGCCGAAACTGCGCGCGGCGCGTTCTCGGCCGGTCCTTTACAAGGAGAGCTTCATGAAACGTCCTGCTACCCGCGCTTTGATCGGCCTTGTGGCTCTGTGCGTGGCCGCAACCGGACTCGCGTCGTGCGGGTCGGGCAGCAATAGCGACACGCTCACGATCGAGACCGACTACGACCACGACGAGTTCGCAGGAACGCTCGCGGCGTATTTCCCGAACAGCTTCACCGTGAAACCCGGCATGACGGTCAAGTTCCACCAGACGTGGACCGGCGAAGCCCACACGGTCACGTTGGGTACGCGCGTTACCGAGTTGGCCGCGCCGGCCCGCGACGTGTTGGACGAGCTCTACAAGACCGGCGTGGTGCCTAAAGAGGAACCCGAATCGTTGGGTCCGTTCTTCGAGAAGCTCCCGTTCTTCTTCGGCGAGAAAGGCGTCAACCAGACCGCTGCGCAACCGTGTTCAGCGCTGAAGGTCGACGAAATACCGACCGACGGCGCTGCGTGCAAGGACAAGACGCTCGCTCCGTTCACCGGACGGGAGGCCTATTACAACAGCGGCTTCATCCCGTTCGAGGGACCAAGAGGCAACACGTTCGAGATGGAGATCGCCGAGGACGCGAAGCCCGGGAAGTACATCTACTACTGCAATCTGCACGGCCTGCCCATGGGCGGCAACCTCACGATCACCGAAGACGGCGAGACGTCTACGCAGTCCGAACTGAACCGCCAGGGCAAGAGGGAAGCGGACCGGATGGCTACACAACTACTCGACGTGTACCGCAAGGAGAAGGCGGAGCGCGGCGAGATCAAGGGCAACCTCGCAGGGTCGGGCGACGAGAGCACCGCTGAGGTCTACGGCTCGGTCAACGAGTTCACGCCGCGGACAATCGAAGCGCGCACCGGCGAGAAGGTCACCTGGACCTTCATCAACCGTCACTCGATAAGTTTCAACGTTCCGAAGTACGCCCCGATCTTCACTATCGAAGACGACGGCAAAGTGGTTTCGAACGACCTCGTGAACGACACCGCCGGCGGCTGGCCTGGACGCACGCCACCGTTGCCGGAAAGCTTTGATGCTCCGGAGCCCGAACCGGTAACCATCGACGCCGGTGAATTCGACGGCACCGGTGGACTCAAGTCGAGCGGCGTCGAATGGGCCACCGGCGACAAGTACAGCGTCACGTTCACAAAGGCGGGCACGTACCCCTACGCCTGTCTCATCCATCCAGGCATGATCGGCAAGGTGGTCGTCAAATAACGCAGACAGCCGTCGCCCGCGTGGACCGTCCGGTTGCGGCGCTCGAGGAGCGAGCGCCGGAACGATCACCGCGCCGCTGGTTCTCCGAGTTCACGGTGGTGCGCGGCGTCTTCCTGATTTATTTCGTCACCGCACTCCTGCTCATCAGCGCGGGCGTCGCCACGCAGGTCGCATCTTGGTCTGTCAGCTTCCATGATCAGCTGCACAACTGGTCGCTGAACGAAGGCGTCCTCGGGCGAGCGGCGCTGCGCGTTGCCGACGCTTCGCACAGCACCGAGTCGGGCGGACAGTTCGCACTCGACACCGCGTTCAGTGTCTTCAATCTCACGCTCGCCGGCTTCCTCTTCTGGTTACGCCCGCGCGACCGCGCGGCGCCGCTGTTGGCCTTTGCGCTCACGGGTACGGCCGCCGTGTTCAACCTTCAGGCGCACGCCGCATACGAGGCGATCCCGCCCGACCGGCTCGACACGATCAGCCATGACGCCTTCCACGCAATTGCTGCCGCCGCCTACGTCATGGCGGTCGTCGTCTTTCCCGACGGACACCTAGTCCCCCGTTGGCGACACTGGCCCCGACGGTTGCTTTACCTGGGTGCTGCGAGTGCTGTGTTCGCGTTCGGTTTCGCGCTGCGCGACTCGCCACGGACGGCGTTGCTCGTGTTTATGTTCGGCCTCGTCGTGCCGCTTGTCGGCTTTGCCTCACAGGCGTACCGCTACCGCCGCCCGGCAACGCCGGTCGACCGGCAGCTCTCGCGTCTCCTCGCCCTTGCGTTGATTCCGGCCGTGGCCATCGCGCTGTGGGCGTTGTCGACCGGCCTCGCCGACTCGGCCGACCCGGCATTCGAGGGCCGGTCGATCGTGGTGCTCCCGACATCGCTGTACCGGGTCTTCCAACTTGTCCTGTCGATCGTTCCACTCGCACTCCTCGCGGGGATCTTCCGGTACCGGCTGTGGTCGGTCGACCGCTTGCTCAGCCGCGCGCTCGTGTACTCGTTGCTCGCCGGTTTCGTTTCCGTCGTCTACATCGGCGTGGTGGTCGGGGTCGGCGGCCTGCTCGGCAGCCGGGAGACAGGCAACCTCGGGCTGTCCGTTGCTGCGACCTTCCTGGTGGCAACTGCGTTCCAGCCGGTGAAGGAGCGAACACAGCGGTTCGCCAACCGCCTCATCTACGGCAAGCGCGCCACTCCTTACGAGGTGCTGTCGGAGTTCGCCGCGGAGGTGTCCACCGCCACCGCAGGTGAGGAGTTGCTCGTGCGGATGGCCCAAGTTCTGGCCGAGGGCACCGCGGCCGAGCGCGCCGACGTCTGGCTTGCGGTCGAAGGCGAGTTGCGGCCGGCGGCGTCGTGGCCGAAGGACCCGACCCGAGTTCCGACTCCACTGCCAATCACCGGCCCGCAGATCCCCTGGATCAGCGAAGTCACGACTGCGGTCGCGGTGCGGCACCAGGGTGAGCTCTTCGGAGCCCTCAGCGTCGTCAAGCCTCCCAACGAGCCGTTGACGCCGACCGAGGAGAAGCTCATGGGCGACCTCGGCCACCAGGCTGGTCTCGCGCTCCGCAACGTTCGGCTCACTGCAGAGTTGCGGGCACGCCTAGACGACCTACGGGCGTCCCGCCAACGCATCGTCGTCGCGGGTAACGACGCCCGACGTCAGCTCGAGCGAAATCTGCACGACGGGGCGCAGCAGGAACTCGTGGCCGTCAAAGTCCAGCTCTCCATCGCCGAGGACATGGTCGACGAGCTCGAGGGTGACACTGAGCCCGTCATGGAATTGCTGGCGAAACTAAAGACGCAAACCGGCGATGCGTTGGAGAACCTCCGTGACATCTCGCGCGGGCTGTACCCCCCGTTGCTGGCGGCCGAGGGTTTGCGGACGGCGCTCCTATCCCAGGCCCGCAAGGCGACGATCGTCGACATCGAGGTTGAGGCCGACGATTTGGGCCGCTACTCGCAGGACATCGAGGCCTGCGTGTACTTCTGCTGCACCGAGGCCTTTCAGAACATGGCCAAATACGCACAGGCGTCGCAGGGCGTTGTGCGGGTCACCGAAGAGGACGGCGGGTTGCGATTCGTGGTCGAGGACGACGGCGTCGGTTACGACTTGAGCTCGGTAAAAGCCGGCGCCGGCGGGCGCAACATGACCGACCGGCTCGAGGCGCTGGGCGGAACCATCGTCATTGACACCGCGCCAGGTGAAGGAACACGCGTGATCGGATGGGTACCGCTGAATGAGCCGCCGGCGCCCGCGCTAACCGCCGAAACGAGCTAGCGAGGCGGACCGGAGTTCCGAGCAGCGCGTTCGCGCGCCTCGGCATCGTCGCGGGCGTCGTCCTCGGAGTCGCGTGCGTCGGCTTCGGCCTCGGCTGCGTCCTCGCGCGCGTCGGCTTCAGCCTCAACCGCGTCCTCGCGAGCTTCCTCTTCGTTCTCGGCAGCGTCGTCTTCGGCATCGTCGCGAGCGTCGTCGGCGTCGCCACCACCGGTCGGAGCGTTGGGGATGCCGGGAACTGCGGGTCCGCCCGGGTTGGGGACGCCCGCCCGCAGCAGTGCTGCGCGTCGCTGGGCATCCGCACGCAACCGGGTCTCGTTCGGCACGGCCGGAAGCGAGGGAAGCGCAGGTACTCGCGGTCCAACGGCGGTGGCTGCCGGCACCGAAGGCAGCTCGACGTCGGCGGATCCCGTGCTCGCCGTCAACGACGGGCCGAAGGAGATCCCACCCGCTCCCCACACCGCGGCCGCGGCGGTGGCGCCGGCCACGGTCAACCAGGCAATTCTCTCGAGCTTCAGCCGCGTCACGCGGGCCTCCTAAGGCGATCGGTCGCCGCAGGTTAACTGAGTCGGCGGCGGGAACGGCTCAGTCGTCGTCTGAGTAAGAAGTGCGACCCTGCGAGCGGGCTTCGTCAGCACGGGAGTGGGCTCGTGTGGACGCCTCCTCGGCCTTGCGGCGGCCCTCTTCGGCGTGCGCCAGCCCACGCGCGCGGGCAGCGTCGGCCGTCGAGCGTGCTTCGGCAACGGCAGCATCGGCGTTGCGCGGGACGGTTCGTGCAGCGGGCTGCGGGGCGGGCAGCGGCGGCGTGTGAACGACGGGCGCTGCGCTCGGCGTCGCCGTCGGACCGGCTGCTGCGGGGCCAGGATCTCCGAGAACGACGTTGCCGCCGGTGTTCTCGACCTGTCCGGGAGCAGTTGCCGCCGCATCACCGGTGGTGACCGTCGGCGAGGGACCGGACAGGCCGGCGGCGCCAGGAGCCGCCGTAACCGTGAACGCAGCCAGGACGCGAGCGAGCACTACTCCCATTGACATGGCGTTAATGGTACTGCGGGCGCGACGATGGGGCATGGCCGATCGTCCGTGGATCATGCGCACCTACTCGGGACACTCGTCGGCGCGTGCGTCGAACGAGCTTTACCGCATGAACCTCGCCAAGGGACAGACCGGATTGTCGGTCGCTTTCGACCTGCCAACACAGACGGGCTACGACCCGGACTCGCCGCCGGCTGCGGGCGAGGTCGGCAAGGTCGGCGTGCCCGTGGCGCATCTCGGCCACGTCGAGCAGCTCTTCGACGGGATACCGGTCGACGAGATCACGACGTCGATGACGATCAACGCACCGGCGTCCTGGTTGCTCGCGCTTTACATCGCCAACGCGGAGAACCGCGGCATCGACCCCTCGAGGCTTGCCGGCACGACACAGAACGACATCGTCAAGGAGTACCTCAGCCGCGGCACGCACATCTTCCCGCCGGCGGCAAGCCGGCGCCTGACTGTCGACACGATCGCGTACACCGTGCGTCACGTCCCCCGATGGAACCCGATCAACGTTTGCAGCTATCACCTGCAGGAGGCGGGCGCGACTCCGGTGCAGGAGCTCGCGTTCACGATGGCCACCGCAGTCGGGATTCTCGACGCCGCCCGCCAGAGTGGGCAGGTCAGCGAGGACGAGATGCCCGCGGTCGTGGGACGGATCAGCTTCTTTGTGAACGCTGGCATCCGTTTCGTCGAAGAGACGTGCAAGATGCGCGCGTTCAACGTGATGTGGGATCGCATCTGTGCCGAGCGTTACGGCGTTACCGACCCCAAGATGCGCCGGTTCCGATACGCCGTGCAGGTCAACTCGCTCGGGCTCACCGAAGCGCAGCCTGAGAACAACGTCCAACGCATCGTGCTCGAGATGCTCGGCGTAACGCTGTCGCGTGATGCACGCGCGCGTTCAATTCAGCTTCCCGCGTGGAACGAAGCGCTCGGACTGCCGCGTCCGTGGGATCAACAGTGGGCGTTGCGCATGCAGCAGGTGCTCGCCTTCGAGACCGACCTGCTCGAATACGACGACATCTTCAGCGGCTCACACGTCGTGGAAGCACGGACCGCCGAATTGGTTGACGCTGCGACCGCCGAGTTCGAGGATGTGCTTTCGCTGGGCGGTGCGTTCGAAGCCATCGACGAGTTGAAGACGCGCCTTGTGCGGAGCCAGGCCGACCGCCGGAGGCGCATCGAGACGGGTGAGCTCGCAGTTGTCGGCGTCAACTCCTTCACGGAGTCAGCGGTGTCTCCGCTCGGGGGTGAGGGTGCGATCCTTCGGGTCGATCCGGCGGTCGAAGCCGAGTTGCGCGATGACGTTGCCGCATGGCGCGCTGGGCGCGACAACGAGGCGGTGAAGCGGGCGCTGGATGATCTGCGCCGCGCCGCTGAGGGAACGGACAACGTCTTGCCGGCGACGATTGCGCTCGCGCACGCGGGCGGCACGACTGGCGAATGGGGCACCGCACTACGCGAGGTGTTTGGTGAGTACCGCGCGCCCACCGGCGTCGGCGGCGCAGTCGGGCTGCGCGGTAACGAGATCGCATCGGTGCTGGCACGCGTCCGCGCGATGGCTGGGGGCCCGCCACGTCTTCTGGTCGCGAAGCCCGGCCTCGACGGTCACTCGAACGGCGTCGAGCAAGTCGCGGTCGCGGCGCGGGACGCCGGCATGGAGGTCGTGTATCAGGGCATCCGATCGACGCCGCAGGAGATCGCCGACACCGCGCGGGACGAGGACGTCGACATCGTGGGTCTCTCCATCCTGTCGGGCTCGCATCTCGAGCTGGTCCCCGAAGTGGTGCGACTGCTCACCGAAGCCGGCGTCGATGTACCCGTCGTTGTCGGCGGGATCATCCCGACCGACGACGAGGCCAAGCTGCGCGAACAGGGGATCGCAGCGGTCTACACGCCGAAGGACTACGCCCTCACCGAGATGATGGGCGACCTCGTGACCCTCGTCGAAGCGCACAGAGGGCGGATTTTGTCCACTACGTGAGTGAAAACCGCCCTCTGTAGGACGCGTCTGCGGCTAGAGGACGCGGAAGCAGCGATCGGGCATCTGGCCGAACGAGTACTGGGGGTAGAGGCCGCCGAACATGGCACGGGTCTTCTCGCTCCACGCGACAGCGTCGGCGCGGCTGATGCGGTGAACGAGCTGGAGGATTCCGCCCTCGAACACGCGATACTCCGCCCACGCTCCGGGAAAGTCCTTGACGCACGCGACCTCGACGAACGGAACGTCACCAGTGGCGGCCATGCGCCGCACGCGATTCCGGTGCGTGTGTCCTGCGAAGTATCCGGCCAGCCGTGACCTCCGGGCGAAAACGTCGATCAGCTTTTCGGAGTCGTCTGGATTGATTCCGAAGTACTTCTCGGGCCGCTGACGGCTTGCGGGGCTCCACACGTGGTGATGCCCGAACACGAGCACGGGACGATCGGCGCGCGCTCCGAGCTCGTCGAGCCAGTCGAGTTGCTCAGCACTGACCTGGCCCTCGGTGATTGTCGGAATGACGGTATCGAGGACGGCGAGCACGACGCCTGGCAGGGTGACCTCCTGCGGTGCGTCGTCGGCGAAATTCTCGCCGTAGTAGCCGTCGTGGTTGCCGCGGACGTGGTGCAGCCGATCTCCGAACGCCTCGCCGTAGCAAGCGAGGAACTGCTCGTACTCCTCACGGATCCCACGGGTCGTGAGATCGCCCTTCACGACGACCGCGTCAGGGCTGAGCGCCGTGATCTCCTCGACCGCGGCGCTGTTCATCATCTGCGGATAGGGCATGTCACCGGGATCAGACGTGAACACTGGTCCGACATCGAGGCCCTCGAGCAGCCCGCACTCGGTCTCGCCGAAGTGCACGTCGTTCGCCGTAGCGACGGTCGCCAACCGCTCACCAGGCGGTCGTGCGAGCGTGTGCGCGCTCACACCGTCGAGATCTACATCGGTGTCGGGCGCAAGGTCTTCATAGCGGCGCACGGCGGCACCGTCGAAGACGACCGCCATGTCGTCGCCGATGGTCGTGAGCTCAGGCGCCATCCGTCAGGGCCGATCCCGCCGCGACGCGATCGGCCTGCCCCACGACCGCCCCGAGAACCGCCACGCCGGCGCCGTATTCACGTCGGGAATCCGCAGCTCCCGCCCCGGGTCCACGATTACCGTCCGCGGCCAAACCGCCTCCACCGCCGCCGCGATGGCGGCGACAATCCCAGGCGGCGTGTCTTTCGTCACGCGCCGCAAACCTTGCCGGTGGCGGTGTCAGATGGCGGAACCCGACATTTGACACCGCCACGTCGGCAGAACGCCATCTGACACCGACACGTCTGGGGGGTCATAGCGGGACGTTTCCGTGCTTGCGCTTGGGTAGGTCTTCGCGTTTGGAGCGGAGGAGGGCGAGTGCGTTGCACAGCACGCGGCGGGTGTCGGCCGGATCGATCACATCGTCGACGTAGCCGCGCTCGGCCGCACCGTACGGGTTCACGAACGTCTCGGTGTACTCATCGATCAACTCGGCTTTGCGGGCCACCGGATCGTCCGCGTCGGCAAGCTCGCGGCGATAGAGGATCTCGACCGCTCCGGGCGGGCCCATCACGGCGAACTCGGCAGACGGCCACGCGTACGCCAAATCACAACCGATCGACTTGGAGTTCATGACGACGTAGGCGCCGCCGTACGCCTTGCGGATCACGAGTTGTACGCGCGGGACGGTGGCCTCGCAGTACGCGTACAGCAGCTTCGCACCGTGGCGGATGATGCCGCCGAACTCCTGCTCGGTGCCCGGAAGGAACCCGGGCACGTCCACGAAGGTCACGAGT
>DATLOH010000048.1:0-6536 GCA_035536375.1 Acidimicrobiales bacterium | reverse complement strand
TAGGTGCGGTGAACATGCCCGCAGCATCCGCTCGGGGGATTGCACCCCGGTTTCGCCGGCATTTCACCGCACGGGGGGCTTTTCCGCGCTAACGGGATGTCGCGAGAAGCCCCCTACTGCCCGGAACCGCCGGCCGACTCGTCGTTACGCTCCGGCAATGCAGTTCCGGATCCTGGGGCCCGTCGAGGCGGTGGTCGATGGTCAGGCGGTCGAGCTCGGCGCGCCGCAACTGCGCGCGCTCCTCGCACGTCTCCTGTTGACACCGAACACGGTCGTCCCGGCCGACGTGCTCCTCGACGCGCTTTGGGGTGACAGCGACGACGCCAACGTGCGCAACCTGAGGGTCTACGTGTCGCGGTTGCGCAAGGCGCTCGACGGCACGCCAACGCTGCGCACGCAGGCGCCCGGATACGTGCTCGACGTGTCGCCCGATCAAGTCGACGCGCACCGTTTCGAGCAGCTGGTGTCAGAGGGACGGCGACTGCTCGGCGCAGGCGAGGCCGCAGAGGCCGGAGACGCACTGCGCGAGGCGCTCGCCTTGTGGCGTGGTCCTGCGCTGGCCGATCAGCGCGACCGCGCGTTCGCGCTGCCCGATGCCGTCCGCCTCGACGAGGCGCGACTCGACGCGCTCGAGGAACGCATCGAAGCCGACCTCGCATGCGGTGGACACGCCGCGCTCGTCGCAGAGCTCCGCGGCCTGGTTGGCGCCCACCCGATGCGGGAGCGACTGTGGCGCCAGCGCATGCTCGCGGAGTATCGCTCCGGTCAAGCGGCGGAGGCGCTGCGCACGTTCCAGGAGCTGCGCCGGCTGATGGTCGACGAGCTCGGTCTCGACCCGAGCGCCGAAGTTTGCCGCCTCGAGCGGGCTGTGCTCGACCAGGACCCGGCGCTCGACCTCGCCGCTTCGCCTCGCAGCCCCGCCCTGGTCTCGCCGGCCCTTGCGACGTCCGACGCGGATGCCGTGCGCGTCCTGCTCGTCGACGATCACCCGATGTGGCGCGCGGCGGTGCGCAACGCGGTCGAGCGCGATCCGTCGATGCGGGTCGTGGCCGAGGCCGAGGATGGCGAAGCGGCAGTGACCGCCGCGTCCGAGGCGTCGCCCGACGTCGTGCTCATGGATCTGCACCTGCCCCGTCTTACCGGCGCCGAAGCGACTGCGCAGATCGTGGCCGCGTCACCGACGACGCGGGTGCTGATGCTGAGCGCCTCGGGCGAGGAAGCTGACGTGCTCGACGCCGTGAAAGCGGGAGCGGTCGGCTATTTGTTGAAGTCGGGCGATGGCGCCGAGATTGTCGACGCCATCGGCCGGGTGAGTCGCGGCGAGCCGGTGTTCACGCCGTCGCTGGCCGGCGTGGTGCTCGACCGTCTCCGCAGTGACGAAGACTGCGCCACCGGACGCGTCAACCTTTCGGTCGGACAACGCGAGCTACTGCGGATGCTCGCTGGTGGCGCCACGGTCGACGAGGCGGCTACCGCCCTTGCGCTCGCCGAGGTTGATGTGCGCGCCGACCTCACGACGATCGTCGAGCGCCTCCAAGCCGCCGGCCGCGACGGACCCGTCACCCGTCGGTTGCAAACGGTGCTCTTCGTCGACGTCGTCGACTCAACCGCCCACCTCGCCGGCTCCGGTGACCGCGCCTGGAGGGCGATTCTGACGGAGTTCCACGCCGTCATGGACCGCGCCGCCGCTGCTGTCGGCGGCCGCGTCATCAAGCACAACGGCGATGGTGCGCTGCTTACGTTTGAGCAGCCACGGGCTGCGATCGACTGCGCAAAGGCACTCGTCGACGCTGTCGTCGAACTTTCGATTGAGATCCGCGCCGGGCTCCACATGGGCGAGTGCGAAGTAGCCGACGATGACGTGTACGGCATGGCGGTGCACATTGCCGCACGCATCGTCGACGAGGCGGCGCCCAACGAGGTACTCGTCTCGCAAACGATGTGCGATCTCGTGATGGGGTCCGATCTGCGGTTCGAGGACCGCGGCGTGCGCGTGTTGAAAGGCGTTCCCGGGGAGTGGCGGTTGTACGCCGCAAGCGTGTGACCGACGTCGAGGCGTTCGCCGAATTTGCGCATGACCTGCGCGGCGCGATGGGTTCGCTGCGACTGGTGATGTCGTCGCTGGTCGACGAGGACGACGCTGAGCAGCGGCGCGTGTTCCTCACAATGGCCGAAGATGAAGTGCAACGCGTTGCGGTCACGGCTACCGCGTTGCCCGCGCTCGGCGCGGCAGCATCGGACCAATCGACTCCCGTCGCAGTCGACCTCAGTGCCGCTCTCGCCGATGCCGCCGCCGGGGCGCTGCGCTACGGCGTGCGCGCGACGGTGCAATCGGGGGAACCGACACAAGTCCTGAGCAGACCGGACGTTCTGGCATTGGTGCTGCCGGCGGTGTTTCAACTGGCGGCCGGCACGAGTGGCGCGACGGTCGTGGTAACCGAAACGATCAACCACAGCGTGGCGATCACGTGCAGGACCGGAGCGTTGTGGCCGCAGGCGCGGCATCTGTTCGCACGACTTGTCCTGGCCGCCAATGGAACTGCGGCCGATAGCGACGAGTTGCGGTTCCTGCTGCCCGAGGCACCGTGAGCGCGCCGAGGGTCCTCGTGGTCGACGACGCCGAGTTGACGCGTACGACCCTCATCGCGGTGCTCGCACGCTCCGGCTTCGATGTTCGTGCCGCCAGCTCGGTCGCGGACACCCAGGGCGTAATGCAGTCGTGGATGCCTGATTGCTTGGTCCTCGATCGCCGCTTGGCCGACGGTGACGGCGTCGAACTGGCGCGCGAACTTCGCGCTCAGCCGTCGTTCGCGGCGCTGCGCATCGTTCTGATGTCCGGTGATCCGCTGTCGGACGAGGCCGCGGCTGCAGCGGACCGTGTTCTGCTCAAGCCGGCCGGCGCCCGCGCCGTCATCGACGCTGTCACCGCCGCGCTGGCCAACTGACGCAGCGCGGCGAGCGCCTCGGCCGCGCCGCCGCCGGCCTTCATCAGTACACGGCTCGACTGGATCGCGGCCGCTCGGTCGACTGCGCCGGGGTCGCCAGTGAAGAACAGAATCGGGGTCCGTATTCCGCGGGCGCGCAGCTCGAGTGCGGTCTCGATCCCCGACGGTCCCGGCATGGTCACGTCCATCACGACGACATCCGGGGCGCGCGCTTCGACCAGCGCAATGGCGGCGGGACCGTCACCGGCCTCGCCGATGACGAGCATGTCGGCTTGGCGGCCGATCGTGCGCCCAAGTGTGACGCGCACCAAGGCCTCGTCGTCGACGATCAGGACGCGGATGGGGGTCGCCATGGCCACCGCAGGGTGCCATGCCGCGATTTCAGGGGGATTTCAGCGTTCGCGGGGCGAAATCATGGTGAAGCTCAAGTGCAACACCGCAGTGGAAAGCTGAGCAGCGAAGAGACGGCCGGCTGGGAACTGGGCGGCCCTTGCACCGAAACGACAGAAGGATGCACGCAGTGGAGCAGCGTGGACGAACGGGGAAGGGGATTGGCGCCCGCCATGCGGTCGCTCCCATCGCTGCGCTCCTGACGCTCGCGCTGTTCACTGCTGTCGCGACCGCCGGCGTACAGGTCCCCGACTCGCGGCGTACGCCGGCACCGCCGCAGTCCGACCCGCTCGATTACCGCCGCGACCCCTCGGCGCGGGTTACGCCGGTGCGCGCCGAGTTCATCGCCGATCAGCTCGGCCAAGTCTTTGCCACGCCGGCCCGTGGTGTGGCGGCGGCGTCGGCGTCGGCCGAGACCACGGATAGTGCGGCGCGCAGTGCGCTCGAGACCCGCGCCGCAGCCGCGGCGAAGAACTTCCGCTGCGTGAATGGCCGGCAGACCGAGGATCCGCTGTCCCCGCCGTGCGACGACTCTGAGTTCGACGGCGACAACGGCGGCGCGACCTGGAAGGGTGTGTCGCGCGACGAGGTGCGCGTCCTCGTGCGCATCGAGGGTGGCGACCTGTACGCGCCCCCCGCACCAGCGCGGTCGATTTCCGAGGCGGGCTCGCCGCCCGCCGACTCGTATGTGGATCTCGGGCTCCCGCCGCGCCCCGACGAACCGATCGTTGCCGGCGCGTTGCGCGATCTGCAGACGTACTTCAATCAGCGGTATCAGACCTTCAACCGAGCGGTGCGGCTCATCGTCTACTTCGACGACGGGTACTCGCACCCCGAAGAGGCCAATCGCCAACTCGCGATCGAGAACGTGCTGATCGCGCAGCCGTTTGCCTCGGTGTCCCTCAGCCGTGACATCCCATTCATGGACACCTATCTGGAGACGCTGGCCACCCGGGGGATCGTCAGCTTTGACGGTGCCTTGGTGCGCTCGCAGCGGTTCTTTGATCGTCAACCCAACCGGCTGTGGGGCTATCACGCCACCGTCGAGCAGCAGGCCGAGCTCTACGCCTCCTACGTGTGCCAGAAGGTGGCCCGGCACCCGGTAACTCTGTCCGGTGACCCGGCCGCACAGGGCCGCCCGCGGCGCCTCGGCTTCCTGCACACCAGCAACCCGTCGCTGCGCGACTACCGCGAGCTCGCGCAGCTGATCCGCCAGCGGCTCGCGGCGTGCGGCGCACCGGTGGTCGAGGAGGCGACGTACCGCACGAACGGAGAGCAGTGCACGAACCTGCCGCACGAGCAGGACGAGCAGGATCTCTCCCGCGCCCGCGCCGATCTCCGGCGTTTCCGCGACGCAGGCGTCACAACCGTGCTGTGGCCGGGTTGCCCGACCTCTGCGCATCCGCTGGCCGCATCGATCGACGGGTGGCTCCCCGAATGGGTGCTCCTCGGCGACGCGCAGATGTCGCAGGCGGCGCTGGCGGGAACGTTCGCAGGGGCAGTCGCGGTGTGGGACGGCCACGCGGTGATGGTGAGCGCGCGCCCATTTCAGCCGCCGGTGTGGAAGACCCAATGCTGGGCAGCGATGGATGAAGCCGACCCCGACGAAGACGAGCTCGCCGGTCGTTTCCCCGTGTGCGATTCGTTCGGCGCTTTGCAACAGATCTTCGCCGGCATCCAGCTGGCCGGCCCCCGACTCACGCCCGACACACTGTCGGCCGGCTACCGCCGCTTGCGGGTGTCGTCGTCCCCCGATCCGCAGGTGCCGACCTGTTCCTACGAACAAGGCGACGCCGCGTGCATCAAGGACGCACAGGCGCTGATGTTCGACGTGCGTCGCGGCGTCACCGAGTTCGATCTCGAATACGGCGTCAGCAGTTCGCTGCCGTACTTGCCGGCTTCGTGCTGGCGCGCCGTCGAGCGCGGTCGCCGATACCTGCCAGGTGCGTGGCCCGCCGGAAACGTCGACGCCCAGTTCCGACCCGACGATCCCTGCACGTACGACCAACAACAGGTGGTCCGCGAGGGGATCACGGTGGGACGGCTGTGAAGACGCTGGCGCGCCGTGTCGCGTGCGTGGTGGTGGCCGCGCTTGTCCTCGTCGTGGCCGCGCCGGGCGCAGCTTCGGCGCGCGAGCATCCCCGGCTCGTCCTGCGTGAAGGGAAGGCGTCGGAGCGCTACCCGGCGATCACCGGCGTCTACCCGGTGCACGGGGCGGCCGCCCGCGCGCATTGCGGGGCGGCCGCGGGTTGTGACCTGATTCCGCTGACGATCGAGGCGCCTCCCTCCAACGACACGACCGACGTCCTTCTCACGATCAGGCTCACGTGGAACGCCGACGACCGCAACGCGGTGAACGCCGCCCTGTTCTCAGACAACGCGCCAGCGTCGGATCCGCTCGCGCAGGCGCGGGAAGGCAATGCCGGCCGAAACGAATCTGCGGGTCTAGTGAAGTGGACGTCCGGCGGAGGCGACGGCTCACTCGTGCTTCGAGCCGCCAACCTCGCATCCGGCGGGTACGCGCTGACGGTCAGCAACAGCACGGGCGAAAACAAAGGGTTCACGCTCGTCGCGCAAATCGACCGCCATGTCGTGGGCGCGGCGACGGCTTCGGCCGGGGCTCAAGGCGCACCGAGCCGCGTACAAATTGAACCTGACGCGAGCGAGTCGATCGCCAGGGGAGGCGCAAACGTCGCAGTCGCGCCGGGACAAGGTCGAGTTGCCGATGCGCGCTATGACGGGGCGGTAGGCGTGCCGGCCGCATTGTCTAAAGGTTCCGACTTCGGCGGCGTCGCCGGGGCACTCGTGCTTGTGGCCGTGCTGTTGCTCGTCGGCGTTGCGTTCGCCTGGTGGCGCACGTCGCATGGCCGCACCGCCCGCAGAGCGCGGTTCCGCGATCTACGCCTGTTCTGGAAGCTGATGGCGCCGTTCGTGGTCGTCATCCTGGTGGTCGGCGTTGTCGGCACGTTCGTTACCGCCCGTTATCTCGCCGATCGGGCGGACAGTGAGCTCGACCGCCGGCTTGTGCAGGGCAACGCGGCCGCCGCCGGATACCTACGCGACCAGGAGTTCACACTGCTCGACGCCACGCGGTTCGCGGCCAACGTCCAGGGTCTGCCCGAAGCGGTCGCCGACGCCGACGCCGCAGCCGCCGAGCGCGCGCTTGCCTCGGTTGCCGCGGTCAACGAGGACCTCGACGTG
>DATLOH010000047.1:0-5546 GCA_035536375.1 Acidimicrobiales bacterium | reverse complement strand
GGAGCTTCACCACGTGTACCTCGAAGGCGCTCGGGGCCTACGCGATGACCTCCCCGAGTAGCGGCGTGGCGCCTCGCCGCGCCACCGTCGTCGGCCTTGGCCTGATCGGTGCGTCCGTCAGCCTGGCGTTGCGCGAGCGCGACTGGGGCGTCACCGGCGTCGATGCCGACACGGTGCGGGCCAACGAGGCGTTGTCGGTTGGTGCCGTCGATGCGCTCGGATACGACGCCGAGGCCGATCTGGTGGTCGTCGCCGTGCCCGTCTCGTCGATTGCGGCTGCCGTGCTCACTGCGCTCGAGGCGTGCCCGGGTGCGGTTGTCACTGACGTGGGATCGGTGAAGGGTCCGGTTGTCGCCGCAATGTCCGACGGCCGGTTCGTCGGCGGGCACCCGATGGCGGGCTCCGAGCAGGAGGGGCTCAGCGGCGCCGACGCGGCGCTGTTCTCGGGCGCGACCTGGGTGCTCACGCCTACCGAGCGCACTAATGCCTCCGCCCACGCGGCCGTGCGTCAGGTGGTTGCGTCACTCGGTGCCGACGTCGTCGAGCTCGCGCCGGAACGCCACGACGAGCTCGTTGCGCTTGTCTCGCACGTGCCTCACCTCGCAGCCGCCACGCTCATGGGCATCGCGGCGTCCTCGGCCGAGGAGCATGCGACGCTTCTCCGGCTGGCGGCGGGCGGGTTCCGCGACATGACGCGCATCGCCGCCGGGCACCCCGGGATCTGGCCCGATATCTGCGCAGAGAACGGCGATGCCATCGTGGCCGGGCTCACGACCTTCGTCAGCGCGCTCGAAGAGATCCGTGCTGTGGTGGCTGCGGGTGACCGCACCGCGTTGCTGGACCGTCTCGAGCGGGCGCGTGCTGCGCGCGTCAACCTTCCCGCTCGCCTCGCAGCCGCCGACGATCTTGTGGAAATGCGAATCCCCGTGCCCGACCGACCCGGCGTGCTGGCAGAGGTGACGACGTTGGCAAGCGACCTCGACGTGAACATCGTCGACCTGGAGATTGCGCACTCGGCCGAGGGCGATCGGGGCGTGCTCGTCATCGTGGTCGACAGCAAGGCGGCCGATCTCATGCGCGGCGCGCTCCTGGCGCGGGCATACCGACCGTCGGTCGCCGCTCTCTCGTGACCGCATGCTGATCGAGCCGCTCGTGCGGCCACCCGACGCGGTCATCGACGTGCCGGGATCGAAGAGCATCACGAATCGCGCCCTGCTCGTCGCCGGGTTGGCGTCGGGAACCACTCTGGTGCGGGGCGCGTTGCTCGCCGACGACACCGAGGCGATGGTCGAAGCGGTGGCGGCTCTGGGTGCGACGGTCACTCTCGATGGCGATGTGGTTGTCGTGACGGGGACGGGCGGCGTGGTGAGTGCCGGGCCGCCAATCGAAGCGAGGCAGGCGGCGACCGTTGGACGGTTCGTGCCGGCGGTGCTCGCGGCGGGCGCAGGCGAACGCATCGTCGGCGCTGATGACCAGCTGCGGCGCCGTCCGATGGGGGTGCTGTGGCAAGCGCTTCGAGATGCGGGAGCCGAGGTGGTCGGCCTTGTGCGCCCGGATCACTTGCCGGTCTCGATCCGCGGTCGCGCCGTGGGGGGCGCGATCCTCCTGCCGGGCGACGTGTCCAGCCAGTTCGTCTCGGCGCTGCTGCTCGCCGGGCCGCTCTACGAGCGCGGCGTCGAGCTCACCGTGTCGACCCCAATGGTGTCGCGGCCTTACGTGTCGATGACCGCCGCGGTGATGTCGGCATTCGGCGTCGAGGTCGGTGTGGCGGGTCAGGGCTACTCGGTTGGGCCGGCGTCGTACCTCTCGCCGGGGGAGTACCCGGTCGAGCCCGATGCCAGTTCGGCGTCGTACTTCTTCGCCGCAGCGGCGATGACCGGAGGCCGAGTTCGCGTGCACGGCCTTGGCCGCAACAGCCTCCAGGGCGACCTCGAGTTCGTGCGCGTACTCGAGCGGATGGGCGCCGAAGTCGAGATCGGCGACAGCCATGTCGAAGTCGCAGGGCGGGTCGGCGAAGGAGTGGACGTCGATCTCGGCGACTTCTCCGACATGGTGCCGACGCTGGCAGTGGTCGCAACCGCGGCCGCGTCGCCGACCACGATCCGCGGCGTCGGTTTTGTGCGCGGGAAGGAGAGCGATCGCATCGGTGCGGTCGTCACCGAGCTGCGGCGACTGGGCATCGACGCCAACGAGCTGGAAGACGGCCTCGTCGTCCATCCGGGGCCCGCGAGTGGGGGGTCGGTCGAAACCTACGGGGACCATCGCATGGCGATGGCGTTCGCGTTGCTGGGCCTGGTCGTGCCCGGCATCGACATCTCTGGCCCCGAGTGCGTGGTGAAGACCTTCCCGAACTACTTCGCCGTTCTGGACCGCCTCCGTTCGTAGGTAGCGTTTCCCCCCGTGCCCGTGATCGCCATCGACGGTCCCGCCGGGGCGGGTAAATCGACCGTGGCCCGGGTGGTCGCCTCAAAGCTCGGGCTGCAGTACCTCGACACTGGCGCGATGTACCGCTCCGTGGCCCTGGCCGCACTGCGCGCCGGGTGTGACCCGTCCGATGCGGAGCGCGTCGCCGCTGTCGCCGTGAGCGCGGCAATCGAACTGCGGCCCGCGGAGGTGGTCGTGCTCGACGGTGACGACGTCACCGACGCAATCCGCACCGAGGAAGTGAGCCGGGCGGTGAGCTCGGTCGCCGCCAACCCCGATGTGCGCAAGGAGATGGTGCGCCGTCAACGTCAGTGGCTTGATGCCAACGGTGGGGGAGTGCTCGAAGGGCGTGACATCGGCACCGTCGTCGTCCCCGAGGCCGAGGTGAAGGTGTTCCTCGTGGCTGACCTCTCCGAGCGGGCCCGGCGTCATGGGCTTGCGCACGGCGAGGGCGTCGCCGGCGACATCGTGCGGCGTGACACCGCGGATGCCGGGCGAAAGGTGTCGCCGATGAAGCGGGCGGACGACGCCGTGGAGATCGACACGACGCACATGACGATCGACGACGTCGTCGCCGCAATCATCGAGTTGGTCGAGCGCTGATGGGCGGCAGGATCCTCTTCTTCGTCGTGCGCAACCTCGTCGTCGGCTTTTCGAAGCTGTTCTGGCGGGTGTCCATGAGCGGGCTCGAGAACCTCCCGAAGACCGGCGCGTACATCCTCTCCCCGGTGCACCGTTCGAACATCGACAGTCTCGTCGTCACCGCGTTGAGCCGGCGGCGGCTGCGGGCCATGGGCAAGCACACGCTGTGGAAGCGGCGTTTGCCGGGTGCGTTCCTCACCGCCCTCGGGGGATTCCCGGTCGAGCGTGGCTCGGCCGACCGTGAGGCGCTGCGCAAGTGCATCGACGCAGTGAGAGGGGGCGAGCCGCTGCTCGTGTTCCCCGAGGGGACGCGTCAGTCGGGACCGGAGGTGCAGCCGCTCTTCGAGGGCGCCGCGTATGTGGCGTCGCGTACCGGTGTGCCGATCGTCCCCGTGGGGATCGGTGGCAGCGAGGCGGCCATGCCGAAAGGCTCGAAGCTGATCCGCCCGGTCAAGGTCCATCTCGAGGTCGGCCCGCCGATCCGGGTCGAAGGCGCCGAGAGCGGCGGCCGCGCCCCGAGGCGAGCCGTTCACGAAGCGACGACGGCGCTATCCGCCGAGCTTCAACGCCTCTTCGACATCGCCCAAACCAAAGCCAACGCCCGCTAGCTGACCCGACTAGCCGGCCGGTTCGGCACGATGTGCCGCAGCGGTCTTTGGACGGAAACAGGCGCAGCGCGCCGTTTTCCGTCCGAAGAACTCCGGCGGCGTCAGGTCAGCCGGCCGGAGGCGAAGACGCGGCGGACGGCGGGCTCGAAGTGCTCGAGGGGGTAGGTCTCGCCGTCGGGGTCGAACGCGATCTGGTCCCATTCGTCGGCGAACTGTTCGCCCATGCTGAACCACGGCTCGTCCCGGTACTGCTCACGGGCGTTCGGGTCGAGACCGAGGTGCTCGTAGTAATGCTTCCCTTGGAAGTCCTGGTGGGTGCGGATGACGCTGTGGACCTCGGGACGCACGTACGGCTTGAGGATCTCGGCCGCGATTGCGCCGTGGTTCGGCACCGAGACTGCCTTGCCGATGTCATGACACAGGGAGGCCACGACCATCTCCTCGTCGGCGCCCGCCTTCTCCGCCAACGTGGCGGTCTGCAGGCAGTGCACGAGCTGGTTGACGCCGAATCCGTCGACGATCTCCTCGAGCGAGCGCAGCATGCCGAGCACGCGCCCGGCCGTCCGGCCGGACGACTCGATGCTCGCGCCGATGATCTGCATCCACTGCTCTTGGTTCGACTCGTCCATACGGGTGAAGGTGGCGGTCATGACGTCATTCTCCCTCGGATCGGGTGAGCGACGCCAACACGTCACTCGCGGCGACGCGCCGGTCGTCCTCGAGCGCGCCTGGGCGGTCACGTAAGAGCTCCCGCAGCTCGCGCGGGGGAGGGAAGTACTCCTCCTCGTCGGTGATGCGCACTTCTTCCACGCCATGTATCGGCGCCAAAGCGCCGATAACCGCAGCGACAAGCTCCTCGGGTGCGGATGCGCCGGCGGTGACGCCGACGACGCCCTCGAGGTCCAGCGGCACTTCGGCAGCGTCGTTCACGCGCACGACGCGGCCGCACAGGCTGCGGGCGAGCCGTTCGAGCGCGAGCGTGTTGGACGAGTTCGCCGAGCCGATCACCACGATCGCATCGGTCTTTCCCGCGATCGTGCGGAGCGCGCTCTGGCGATTCGTCGTCGCAAAACAGAGATCACTGCGTCCCGGCTGCCACATGTCGGGCCAGCGCTGCGCGGCGGCGGCCTGGACATCGGACCAGTCGTCGTGGCTCAACGTCGTCTGGGCCAGCAGCGCCACCGGACCCTCGGGGTCGGACAGTGCTGCGACGTCGTCGACGTGTTCCACGAGCCGCACCGCGTCGGGAGCGACGGCCATGGTGCCGATCGCCTCGTCGTGCCCCTCGTGGCCGACGTAGACGACCGTGTAGCCCTTGCCGGCGCGTGTCCGAACCTCGTGGTGGACCTTGGTCACGAGCGGACACACGGCGTCGACCACGACACCACCGCTGGCGCGCGCCGCCGCCACGACCTCAGGCGCAGACCCGTGCGCCGACAGCATCACAGGTGCGCCCGCAGGCACGTCGGCGATGTCGTCGACGAACACGACGCCGAGCTTCTTGAACCGGTCGACCACGACCCGGTTGTGCACGATCTCGTGGTAGCAGTACACCGGCTCGTCGAAGACCTGCACCATCCACGCCAGCGCCTTGATGGCCATTTCGACGCCCGCGCAGAAGCCCCGGGGCGCAGCGAGCAGGACCTTCTCCACGGGCACGACTTAGAGGCTACGACGCAATTGCCGTATCCTTTACGTCATGCCGCTGCCCGTTGTGGTGGCCGTCGACCCTTTGTCGCCGGCCGCGCGGGCCGGTCTGGCGCCCGGTGACGAGATCGTCACGATTGCCGGCCAAGTGCCCCGCGACGTAATCGAGTACCGCCTGCTCAGCGACGAGGCCGACCCCGAGGTCGAGCTTCGCCGTGGTGGGCT
>DATLOH010000046.1:0-2066 GCA_035536375.1 Acidimicrobiales bacterium | reverse complement strand
GCCGGTGCGACGAGGCGACCCCGGAGGCGAAGGACGCGGACGGCAGCGTCGAGGTGGGCGGCATCGGCGTGGGCATAGTCCATCGCGATACCGCGGCAGGTCGCGTCTGCGAGCGGGATCCCGGTGGCGATCTCGAGGACGGACATGCCGTGACCTACCGCGATGGGCGGCCGCGGGTTCAACAGCACGAGCTGCGTCGGCACGACGCCCTGCAGGAACGGCGCAACTGTCCCCCATGAGCCCGCGAGAAGCGCGAAGCCCTGCACGTCGCTCAGGTCGAGAAAGGCGGCAAGGCGCATCGCAGCCTCCTGATCGGCGGGAACGCCTCGATCCGGCGCCGGGTCGTGCACCTGCTCAGGCGTCTCGAACCAGACCACGCCCTCGCGAATCGGATACTCGGCGCCGCAGATCGGGCACCCCAGCGTACCTTCGATGATGCTACGACCTTCGGTGCGGTTCGTGGCGGCGACGAGCCAGGTCTCCTCGTGCGGGCGCGGGCACCGGAGGTCGTCGACGAGCTCGATCAACACCAGGCGCGGCTCAGCTGCGCGACAGGCGCAGCTCGTCGACGTTCACGTCCGCCGGCTGAGTGACTACGTAGAGGACGGCGGCGGCCACGGCCTCGACCGAGAGCATCGCAGCCCGCGGCGTGAAGCCGGGCCGCTGGTCGGGGTCGACCGGATCCCAGAGCGGCGTGTCGACGGGCCCGGGCGAGACGAGGCTCGCGCGAACGCCGCTGCCGCGCAGCTCGCCGCGCAGGACCTCGTGCAGTCCCCGCAATCCGAACTTGCTCGCCGCGTATGCGGCGTTCTCCGGAAGGGCGTGGCGGTCGGCGATGGAGCCGACCGTGACGATGTGCCCCGACCGTCGCGCGCGCATGGCGGGAAGAAACGCGTGCAGGATGGTGAACGGCGCGACGAGGTTCGTGTCGACCGTGCGCGCGAACTCGGCCGGCGACGTCGACTCGAGCGGTGCGAGCGTGAATAGCCCCGCATTGTTGAGGATGATGTCGGGCGCGCCGCCAAACGCGCTCTCCACTTCCTGGACGGCCGCGTGTGCCGAGTCGGTCCTCGACAGGTCGCAGACGACCGGCAGGGCGCCCAGCCCGATGGCGCGTGCCTCCGCGCGAAGCGTCACCTCGCTTCGCGCCAGCATCGCCACTCGCACCCCCGCCGCGGCGAATGCGCGAGCGCATGCGAGGCCGATGCCCCGTGACGCGCCGGTTACGAGGGCGGCGCGGCCGGTGAGGACGGTGTCACCGCCCCTCGTACTCGACATAGTTGTTCGGCGTCTCCCACAGCACGAGCCGGATGAGTCGCGCGGGTGCGACGCGCGGCGCGAGCACCATCCAACAGCCGACCACGATGTTCTCGGCGGTCGGGATCACCCCGCGC
Source organism: Acidimicrobiales bacterium (assembly GCA_035536375.1). Taxonomy (GTDB): domain Bacteria; phylum Actinomycetota; class Acidimicrobiia; order Acidimicrobiales; family JACCXE01; genus DATLOH01. Next base: position 672 of record DATLOH010000046.1, on the reverse strand, counting down.
ATGAAGTCGACCTCGAGGTTGAAATTGCGGTGGTCGACCTTGTCGATGACGGCGTCCTGCACCACGCGCTTGAGGGCAGCGAGATCCATCACGTAGCCGGTCCGGCTCTCGATTGGACCGGTGACCGAGACGTCGAGCACATAATTGTGCCCGTGCCAGTTCGGGTTGTTGCACTTGCCGAACAGGCGCTGGTTCTCCTCGTCGGTGAGCGCGGGATTGTGGACGCGGTGCGCGGCATTGAAGTGCATGCGCCGCGTGACAGTCACCTCGGGCATCGGTGGTCCCCCAAAAAAACGAACCCCGTGGCGCAAACCACGGGGCTCGAAAATGACGGAACGAAGAGGGTTTTGTGAAGCCCTGTCGAATTTATGAGGCCCTCACTACAACCTTCCGCCTTCCCCCGCACTGGGGGCGTGACGTCAGTATAGATTATCGGACCCACCCGAAGGACTTGTTGGCTCAAAAACGGAGCTCTTCGTCCGACCCTTGCGGGGGCGTAATCTAGACGACTACCCCCCCTCGTCAATCACTTGACATAGCTCACAAAATGGACGTTGGCGTGATCACAGCTGTCGCGATGCTGCTCGTGTGGGCGGTATGGGCGTTGGCGTTCGATGGCCCCGGGTGGATCCACCTGCTCCTGACGCTCGGCGTGACGCTACTCATCTACCG
>DATLOH010000045.1:0-29593 GCA_035536375.1 Acidimicrobiales bacterium | reverse complement strand
TCTTGTTGTCGACGATTCCTGCGAAGACACGCGCATCGCCGCGGCTAACTCCACCGAGAGACTGGGGAAACCGGTTGTCGCAACCGCTTCCGGAGGCGCCGCCGGTGACGGCGTAGCCGCCGTCGGTCGGAACCCGAGGGTTGACGGGCGGCGCAGGCAGCAACTGACTGCGCGCGCAGGCTCGCTCACGCCGGCGAAAGGCGTCGACCCTCCAACGGCTGCCGTCCGCGAATTTCCCGGCTGCGACCTCGGTCATCGCGCCAAGGCGAGACAAAGGTGCGGGATCGTCGGCGTACGTGAGGCCGCCCCGGCAGGCAAGCCAGAAGGCGGGACCGACGATCGCGACGATGGCGGCGGCCACCAGTGATCGCTGCAGAGCGCTCGGTCCGGCCACTGGTTCCGGGATGGACGTGTCACCGTCCCGGGTCAATGCGTCGTCGGCATCGCCCAACGAGCCCGCCCGTCGCCAGTGCACGCGCATGACGCGATCGCCAACGCGAACTCGGCGCCAAACGCCCGACGTTCGTCCGAACTTCTGGCGGGGCAGTTCTGCGTCGAGTTGAACGGGAACGTGGCGACGGAGTCGATGTGCCGCAAGCACCAGCAGGCGCCGGTCGGTGGCGACGACAATCCACGGTGCCGTCATGAGAGCGCTGACAAGACAGCCAACTCCCGCCAGCGCGGCGAACCATGCGAACTGCTGGCCCTGCGGGGTCCCAACGCGCATCAGGGCTTGTGCCGACAGCGCGCCGAGAAAGCCTCCCACCAGCGCCTGCAAGGCCGGCGAGACGCCTGTCTGCGCGGGAAACGCGGCATCGATCCGTTCACCCGGGTCCAAGTACGGGTGAACGCGTCGCTGTATCCGGCGTTGCCATGACACGAGCTGCACCAGTCCCAGATCTCAGCGCGACCCCAGCGATCGCGGGGTCAGGTTACGCCGCCTTGCAGACGAGTGTCCCCGGCTGCGAGACGAAGAGAACGCGCATCCCCCGAAGTCTCGCACCGCCGCGCGCGCAGAGTCCTGGTAGAACCTCGCGATGGCTGGGCGCGCCCTCATTACCGGGATCACGGGGCAGGACGGTTCGTACCTGGCCGAGCTGCTGCTCGACAAGGGTTACGACGTGATCGGGATGGTGCGGCGGTCGAGCACGCTCAACTTCGAACGCATCTTCCATATCCAGGATCGCATCACACTCGTGGCCGGCGACTTGCTCGACGAGGCGTCGCTCATCAACGTGTTGCGCGACCACCGGCCGACCGAGATCTACAACCTCGCGGCGCAAAGCTTCGTGCAGACGAGTTTCGCCCAACCCGTGCTCACCGGCGAGACCACCGCACTCGGTGTCACCCGACTGCTCGACGCGATCAGAACCGTCGATCCGGAAGTCCGCTTCTACCAAGCGTCGAGCTCGGAGATGTTCGGCAAGGTGCGGGAGACGCCGCAAACCGAAACGACGCCGTTCCATCCGCGCAGCCCGTACGGCGTTGCGAAGGTGTACGGCCACTGGATCACAGTCAACTACCGCGAGAGCTACGGCCTGCACGCGTCGAGCGGGATCCTGTTCAACCACGAGTCGCCGCGCCGTGGGCTGGAGTTCGTCACCCGCAAGATAAGTCACGCCGTGGCCCGCATCCACCATGGGCTCGACGAGAAGCTGTCCCTCGGCAACCTCGACGCCAAGCGCGACTGGGGCTTTGCCGGCGACTACGTCCGTGCCATGTGGCAGATGCTCCAGCGGGACACGCCGGGCGACTTCGTCGTCTCAACCGGCGCGACGCACTCGGTGCAGGACTTCTGCGAACTCGCCTTCTCACACGTCGGGCGCGCGTGGCAGGACCATGTCGTCGTCGATCCGAAGTTCTTCCGTCCGGCCGAAGTCGACCTGCTCGTAGGCGACGCTACGAAGGCGCGCGACGAACTCGGGTGGAGCCCGGAGGTCAGCTTTGCCGAGCTTGTGCAGACAATGGTCGACGCCGACCTCGACCTCGTTGCCTGGCAGAAAGTGGCGGGTCGCCCCGGCCGCGTCTGATCAGCGCGTTGCGGTTCGGCGCTGCATGAACCACACAATTGCCGCAGCCGCGAGCACGCCGAGGAGGAAGGGCACCGTGGTACTGCCGTCCTCGCCGACGATGGCGCGACCGATGAGGCCGCCGATGAGCGATCCGCCAATGCCAACCGCGATCGTCACGGGGATGCTCATGGGGTTCGGTCCGGGAATCGCAAGGCGACCGAGCGCTCCGACGATGAGTCCGCTGATGATGAGGCCAAGGATGAGTCCGAGCATCTCTAGAGTCTGCCCACGATGACTGAGGTCCATGCGGAAATTACCGCAAACGTCTGGCAGGTTCATGTCTCGCCGGGGCAAGAAGTCGGTGCCGGCGACACCCTCGTGATCCTCGAGAGCATGAAAATGGAGATCCCCGTTGAGTCGCCGGTTGCGGGTCGCGTCGTCGAAGTGCGCGTCCAGCCCGACTCGCAGGTCGTGGAGGGCGACGTCATCGCAGTGATCGAATGATCGCAGCGCAGCGCGACGGCGACGTTGTGGTCATCACGCTCGACCGTCCCGAACGACGCAACGCCGTCGATGCCGACGCCTGCGAGGCGATCAGAACCCAGGTGGAGGTGGCGCTGGCCGAACTCGCGCGCGTCGTCGTGCTTACCGGTGCGCACGGCCACTTCTGCGCCGGTGCCGATCTGGGCGGCGTCGAGGACCATCGGTTTCGCTCGGCGATCCGCGCATGCCTCGATACGCTCCGTGACGCTCCTGTCTGCACGATCGCCGCCGTGTCCGGGGCGGCGCTCGGTGCGGGCACCCAGCTTGCGGTCGCTTGCGACCTTCGCGTCGCGACGCCCGATGCCCGCTTCGGGATCCCGGCGGCCAAGCTCGGGTTGATGGTCGATCAACGGACCGTTCAGCACCTGACCGAGCTCGCCGGTGCCGGCCCCGCCCGGGCGATGCTCCTCGCGGCCGAGCAAATCGGAGGCAAGGCGGCGCACGGGCTCGGTCTCGTCAACCGAATCGGGTCGTTCGCCGAGGCACTCGCCTGGGCGCACGAAATCTCTCAGCTCGCGCCCCTCACGGTGGCCGGTCATAAGCTGGCAATGAACCGGCTCGCCGCCGACGCCGCCGATTCCGAAGTAGCCGCCGCCGTGGACCGGGCGTGGTCGAGCGACGACCTTCGCGAGGGCATGGCTGCGTTCAAGGAGAAGCGCGCCGCCCAATTTCGCGGAGCGTAGGAGCGATGGCGGACCCCTCAATTGTGGCGGCATTCGGCGCCGGAATGATCTCGTTCGCGTCGCCGTGCGTGCTGCCGTTGGTTCCGGGTTACCTGTCGCTCATGTCGGGACTCTCCGCCGCCGAGGTCGCCGAAGCGCGCGGCGTCGACCAACGGCGCGTGCTGCGGGCGACGTTGTTGTTCGTGGCCGGGTTCACGGTCGTGTTCGTGGCGCTCGGAGCGGCCGCAAGCGCCATCGGGGGCGCGCTGTTCGACCATCAGCGAGGGCTGAACCAGATCACCGGCGCGCTCGTGATCGTGATGGGGTTGTTCCTCATCGGTGTCGCTTCGCCGAGAGTGCTGATGGCCGAGCGACGACTGCACGTTTCGCCGTCGCGTCTCGGGCCGTGGGCTGCGCCGGTGATGGGCATGGCGTTCGCATTCGGCTGGACGCCATGCATCGGCCCGGTGCTCTCTGGTGTCCTCACTGCGGCGGCAAACGAAGCGACGATCGGCAAAGGGGTCGTGCTGTTACTCATCTACTCAGCGGGGCTCGGGGTGCCGTTTGTCGTGAGCGGCCTAGCGATGGGACGACTTACCGGGGCGTTCGGCTGGATGAAGCGCCACTCGCGGGCGATCAATATCGTTTCGGGCGTTCTCCTCGCCACGTTCGGGCTTCTGTTGGCGACGAATCAAGTGGCACGCATCTCGGCCGAGCTGGTCCTGTTCATGGACCGCATCGGGCTCGGTCGTCTAACGAGCATTTAGACGTCGGCCGACCGACCTCCGTGCGCGGCGATGAACAGCGGATCGAACACCTCGACCTCCACCGACCACCCCATGTCGGCGAGTTCCGACGCAAGCGCTTCCGGCGACCAGTAGCGCTTGACCACAGTCCACGTGCTTCCGTCGTTGAGTGTCCGCGCGCTGCGCTCGCCGGCGTAGACCGCGTTCGGGTCCCACGGCCGCAAGTTGTCCGCGAAGAGGACGCGTCCGCCAGGTTTCAGTGCGGTGTCGACGAGCGACCAGAACCGCGGCGCCACGCTCGCCGGGACGTGGCTGATCCAGAACGAGAAGAACACGACGTCGAACTGCCGTGGCGGCGTCCACGCGAAGGCATCCGCAGTGACGAACTCGGCACGGGTATCGAGTCCGAGATTCGCCAGCTTGCGCCGATTCAGCTCCAGGGTCTCCTCGCTAGCGTCGACTGCGGTCACGCGCGCCGCGCGCTCTGCGATCACGCGCGTGAAGTTCCCGGTGCCGGCGGCGATCTCGAGCACATCCGCGTCGACGGGCACGTGGCCACGCACCCACGCCTCCAACGCATGTACCGCCGCGATCCACGCCGCGTTCTCTTCCTCGCTGCGGTCGTACGCGCCTTGGCGGTCCCACCATTCGTCATATTCGGCGGCGCGGGCGCGGTAATAGGAGACCTGCTCGGCCAGGATCGCGTCGGTGTCGTCCACGGTCAGACGTTCGACGGGAGGAGACGGGCAATCTGCTCGAAGCAGAGATACAGGGTCACGGCCATCGGTGCGAGCGCCGCGACGTAGAGCCCGGCGCGGGCGATGAGTCGGCGGTTGCGGCCGAGGAACCAGGCGACCGTCCATATTGCGGCGAACACCAAACCCCACCCGAGCGCCGGAAGCCGCGCCGATTGATCGCCAGAGAGCGACGGGTCGTCGAGGCTGGCGACGGGCTTGGTCCGCGGCGGTGTCTGTTTCGGATCCGGCGCCGCCGCCGCCTCGCCGACAAGCCGCGCAGTGACGATCATGCGACGGCTGGCAGAGAACCTCGGCTCGCAGGTCGTGAGGGTGAGCCGGTTGTCGTCTGTCGGATCCAGCACTGAAACCTCGCTCGGCGTGACGACTGTCGTTCCGATCACTTCGTACCGGAAGCGACCCTGCGCCGTCGTGGTGAGGATTGGATCACCAGGCTCGAGCTGGTCGAGGTTGAAGAACGGGGCGCCGTAAGTGGTGCGGTGCCCCGCGATACCCACGTTCCCAGGCTGCCCGGGCATCGGGGTCTGGGGATAGTGGCCAGGCCCCTTTTGGAGATCGTCGACGCCAACTCCCTCGACGACGGCCTTCTCCACGCCGAGCCGTGGGATCTTGATGATTGCGATTGCGGCCCCGTCCGGCGGCGGCGGCGCAGATTCGTCCGGGCCCACGGGGGCAGCGGCGATGCTCGTGCGGAACTGGTTCCGTAGGGCTCCCTGGTGGCGGTCCTCGGCGATTCCAGTGCCCCAGAGTTGGTACACGACGAAGAGCAGAAGCAGTGCGCCGGAGATCATCAGAGCGCGGCCGACTCCTGCGATCACGGGGCGCCAACGCACGGGCGAACGGTACTGGCGCCCCGAATCGTTTCCGGACCACTTGGCTCGTAGAGTGGTCGCGCCGCATGGACTCGCCTGTCCACCTCCGCACCGTCGTCGCTCTGCTCGGCGGCTTTCCCGCTTTGGCCGGCGCTGACCTGAGCGTCAGCGCGGGCGAAGCGGTGCTGTTGCGCGGACCGAATGGCGCCGGCAAGAGCACGCTGTTGCGGCTGTGCGCCGGGCTCGTCGCACCGGCCAGGGGCGACGCCTTCGTGCTCGGCTACGACCTTTCCACGGATAGACGAAGCGTGCGCCGCCGCGTCGGTCTGCTCGGGCACGCGGGCTTTCTGTACGACGATCTGACGGTCAGCGAGAACGTTACGTTCGCGGTCAAGGCCGCGGCCGGCGACGTCGGTGCGATCTCCGGAGCCCTGGACCGTCTCGGGCTTTCCGGTCGCCTGGCGTCCACTCAGGCCGGGGTGCTGTCGGCGGGACAACGCCGTCGAACCGCGTTAGCGGCGCTCGTGGCGCGCGCTCCCGAGCTCTGGCTTCTCGACGAGCCACACGCGGGGCTCGACGCGGAGGGGCGCGACGTGCTCGACGACGTCGTCGCCGACGCTCGATCCGCCGGTGCAACGGTGTTGCTCGCCAGCCACGACTCCGATCGCGCAAGGCGCCTGGCATCGCGCGAGGTCTTCGTCGCAGGCGGACTGGTCCACGACCGGGAGCACGCCAGTGCTCCATGACGCAACACTGGTTGCGGCCAAGGACCTGCGGATCGAGCGCCGCTCGCACGTGACGAGCCGCCAAGTCGCGCCGTTCGCTTTGCTGGTTCTCGTGCTGTTCGCGTTTGCGCTCGATCCTGACCGCGGCGTTCTCGATCGTGCCGCGCCCGGCCTGTTCTGGCTGGCGGTCGTGTTCAGCGCGGTGCTCGCCGTGCAACGTTCTGTCGCCGTCGAGGCCACCGACCGCGCCGGCGACGCACTGCGCCTCGCGGGACTCGACCCTGCGGGGATCTTCCTGGGCAAGGCTGCGGCCGTCGCCGCACAACTTTTCGTGCTCGAAGCGCTTCTCGCTTTCGGCATCGCCGTGCTCTACGGGACGACGCTGCGCGCGCCTCTCGTTCTTGTCGCCGCCGCCGTTCTCGCGACGATCGGTTTGGCGGCGGCGGGCACCGCATATGCCGCCGTGGCGGGTGGACTCGGAGCGCGGGACACACTGCTGCCGCTGCTCCTACTGCCCGTCGTCGCTCCGGTTCTGCTCGGCGCCACCCGCGCGTGGGAGGCGTCGTTGCAGGGCGTACCCGGCGAGGCGCTGCCCTGGCTTGAACTCCTGGCCGCGTTTGCGGTGTTGTATGTCGCCCTCGGCATCGCGGGCTACGGAGTGCTCCAGGAGGAGTCGTGAAGCCAACCCGCGTGCTCGGCGCGCTCGCTCTCATCACGCTCACGGGGACGATCGCGCTCGGCCTCGGGCTGCCCGCCACCGAGGAGCAGCAGACGTACGCACGGTTCGTCGCTATCCATCCGCCGCTCGCGTGGACCGCCTACCTCGCGTTCGGCGTGACCGCGGCTGCGTCCGCGCTGTACCTCTGGCCGCGGACGCGTCGTGCGCGTTGGGATGCGGTCGCAGAAGCTTCCGCAGAGCTCGGGATCCTGTTCACTGGGCTGACGTTGGTGACCGGGAGCCTCTGGGGCCGCCCGACGTGGGGTGTGTGGTGGACGTGGGACGCGCGCCTCACCACCACCGCTCTCATGCTCGTGATCTACCTCGGCTACCTCGCGCAGCGCAGCGCAGTCGATGCCGGCCCGGCACGGGCGAAACGCTCGGCTGTCGTCGCGCTCCTTGCGGTGGTCGTCGTACCCGTGAACCACATGGCCGTCGAGTGGTGGCGCACGTTGCACCAGGGCCGGTCGCTCGTGTCGCTCAACCCGGGCGGTCAACTCGACGGCGACTTCGTAGCCGCAATGTTCCTTGGGCTCGTTGCGATGACGCTCACGTACGCCTGGCTCGTTGTGTTGCGTACGCAGCTGGCCGAGGCCACGGGCCGCACCGAGGCCACCGCGCTCGACGATGCTCTCGCCGCGCGCCGACGAGAGGCCGTGACCACGTGAGCGGCTACGTCATTGCGGGCTACGCGCTCACCGTTGGAGCGCTCGGTGCATACACCGTCTCGGTTGTACGCCGACTCAGGCGACAGCGCCCTATGCGTGAGGACGAGTCGTGAAGCGACGCGCGCTCGTGATTGTGGTCGTCGCGGTGCTGGCCGCGGGCGGTCTGCTCTGGCGGGCGCTCGGCGACGCAACGGTCTATTTCAAGACCGCAGACGAAGCTGCGGCCGAGCGGGCGACCCTCGGCGAGCGTCGCTTCCGGCTCGAAGGTGTCGTCCTGGCGGGCAGCGTGAAGAACCGGGGGGACGGCGTCCAATTCGTCGTGGCGGAAAACGGAGCGCAGATCCCCGTGCGTCACAAGGGCGATCCTCCCGAGCTCTTCCGCGCTGGCATCCCTGTCGTTCTCGAGGGCCACTTCCAAGGGGCGACCTATGAGAGCGACCGCATCCTGGTGAAGCACACCTCCGAGTACCGCAAGGTCAACCCCGAACGCGTGAAGGACTACGGCTCCGACCCATGAACGCAGTTGTAGGAAGGAGCGCCGTCCTCCTCGGTCTCCTGGCAGCGATTTTCGGGGCGGCCACCATCGCTTTCGGACTGGTGCGCGGTCGTCCCGCGCTCGCACGGTCTGGCCGGAGCTACGCGTGGCTGCTTCTCGGCGCCGCGACCGTGGCGTTCGTGGCGATGGAGCGCGCCATCCTCACGAACGACTTCTCGCTTCGCTACGTCGCCGACAACGGCAGCCGGGCCACGCAGGGGATGTACAAGTTCGCGTCTGCGTGGTCGGCGCTCGAAGGTTCGATCCTCCTGTGGGGCCTCGTACTGGCGGGCTATATCGCACTGGTCACCTGGCGATATCGACGCTCGGCCGAGCCCGTGGTCGGTTGGGCGCTCGTGGTCTCGCTCGGTGTGGCCGCGTTCTTCTTCTTCCTCTTGATCGGCCCAGCGAATCCGTTCCGAGAAGTCGCCGGCGCAGTGCCCGCCGACGGGCCCGGCCCGAACCCATTGCTTCAGAACCACCCGCTGATGGCGTTCCACCCGCCGGTGCTCTACGCGGGTTACGTCGGTTTCACCGTGCCGTTCGCCTTCGCAGTGGCGACACTCATCACCGGAAGAGTCGACGAGCAGTGGGCTCTCGCGATGCGTCGGTGGACCCTGGTCGCGTGGGGCCTTTTGAGCGTCGGCATCGTGCTCGGCGCGTGGTGGTCGTATGAGGTCCTCGGGTGGGGCGGGTTCTGGGCGTGGGATCCAGTCGAGAATGCGTCGTTCCTGCCGTGGCTCACCGCAACTGCGTACCTCCACTCGGCGCTGGTTCAGGAGCGGCGCGGGATGCTGCGGGTGTGGAACCTGTCGTTGGCGGCGGCGACGTTCGCGCTCACGATCTTGGGGACGTTTCTCACTCGGTCTGGAGTGCTCGACTCAGTACACAGCTTCACTGAGTCCGGCATCGGCCCGCTCCTGCTCGGCTTCTTCGCCTTCGTGGTCGCCGGAGTGTGCGGGTTGCTGGCTTGGCGCGGTGACGCGCTCCGTGCGCCGGGCGCTGTCGACTCGCCGGTTTCGCGTGAGGGTGCGTTCCTGGTCAACAACCTGTTGTTCTCGGGGTTCGCGTTCGTCGTCCTGCTCGGCACGGTGTTCCCGCTCGTCGCCGAGGCGGTCAACCAGAGCCGGTTGTCGGTGGGTCGCCCGTATTTCGACCGGATGACCGCTCCGATCGGCTTGGCGCTGCTGTTCCTCATGGCCGTGGCGCCCGCGCTTCCGTGGCGCAAGGCCAGCAGTGGTGTCTTGCGCGACCGCCTCCTCGTGCCGGCTTGGGCTGGCGGGCTTGCGTTGGTCGTCTGTGTCGCCGCCGGGGTTCGCAGCGTGACGGCGGTGCTCGCCTTCGGTCTCGGTGCTTTCGCGGCCGCAGCCGCGCTACGACAACTCGCGCTGGCGGCGCGGGCCTCTGCGCGGGCAGGCAACGGGTGGTGGCGTGGCGTGGTCGGCCGCACGAACGGGGGGATGATCGTCCACCTAGGCGTCGTCGTCGTCGCAGTCGCCTTCACGTCGTCGATGTCGTTCGTCGAGCGCGCAGAGTTGCGGCTGCGACCGGGTGAGTCTGAACGCCTCGCGCGCCACGAGGTCACGTTCCTCGACGTCCGCGAGCGCGCTTACGCGAACCGCGATGCGGTTGAGGCGCGGGTGCGTGTCGACGGCGACAGGGTGTTCACGCCGGCGATCAGCACGTACGCGTTTGCGTCGCAGACCGTCGGCACGCCCTCGGTCCGTGCGAGCCTGCGCGACGACGTCTATCTGACCCTCATCGCCGCGCCGACAACGCCAGGCGGAGCCGCGGTGATCGGCGTCGTAGTGACGCCTCTGGTGTCGTGGCTCTGGATCGGTGGTGGGGTCATGGCGCTCGGCACGTTGCTCGCGCTAGTTCCCGGATCGAGGCGCCGGCGCCCTACCGCTCCGGCGTCCGCGGTGGTGTCATGAGCGACCTGACTGACGTGAGCGACGTGAGGGACGTGAGCGGCGTCACCCTCGAGCCGGCGCCGGTGCGCCGGCGACACCTCGTGCGATGGATCGCGGGCGGCGTCGCGCTGATGGTCGGCGTCCTTGTCGCAATCGTGGCGATCTCGGAGCCGGCGCAGACCCGGGTGTCGCAGAGCCCGTTGCTCGGCAAGGCGGCGCCGCCGGCCTCTGGCCCGATCGTGTCTGGGCCGGAAGGTTCGATCGACACGCTCGCCGGACGATGGGTCGTGGTCAATTTCTTCGCGACATGGTGCACGCCGTGCGTAAAGGAGCACCCCGAGCTTGTGCGGTTTGCCGTTAGGCATGAAAAGGCCGGCGACGCCGCCGTGCTCCAGGTGCTCTACGGGGATCGCCAGGAGAAGGCTCGGGCATTCCTTGAAAAGCGCGGCGGCGACTGGACCGTGGTTGATGATCCGCGCGGCGAGATCGCACTCGACTGGGGCGTCCGCGGGATACCGGAGAGCTATCTGGTCAGCCCTGCCGGGGTCGTCGTAGCGAAGATCACCGGCGGCGTGACGCTCGAAGGTCTCGAGCGGTTGCTACGCGAGCGAAGGAACGCGTAGTGACTCGAGCCGCTCGTCGCGCCGCGTGGGTGCTCCTTGCCGCCGTCGTCGCCGGGGCGCTCGTGATCGCATCTGCGGGCGATAGGGGAGGACCGGCGACCGCACAGGCGCGCGCCGACGCCATAGGCGACGGGGTGCGGTGCCCCACGTGCCGCGGTCAGGCCGTCACCGACTCGGCCGCGCCCGCAGCAACAGCGATCCGCGAGGAGATCGAGCGCCGGATCCGTGCCGGGCAGAGCGAAGCGCAAGTTGAGTCCTACCTCGTCGGGCGCTACGGCGAGGACATCCTGCTTACGCCGCCGAGCCGTGGGGTCGGCGGCCTCGTATGGGTGCTCCCGGTACTTGGCTTAGGCATCGCTGGAGGTGTGCTGGGGATTGCACTGCGGCGTTGGTCGCGCCGGACGCTCGCCTCCGCGACCGAAGCGGACCGCGCTCTCGTCGAGCGAGCGTCGCGCATGGAGCGGGCGTGAACGACGACGAGCGCGCCGAGCTGCGCGAGCGCCAGGCGTTCCTGCTGCGGTCGATCGCCGACCTGGATGCGGAAGCGGCTGTAGGTGATCTGTCCGCCGCCGATCACGCCGCGCTGCGAGACGATTACGTCGCCCGCGCCGCAGACTGCACCCGACAGCTCGAAGGTGTTGCACCTGTCCCGGTGTCAGCAATCGTGCCGCGCACTCGGTCGCGGCGATCGCTCGTCACCATCGGGGCGTGCGTCGCTCTCGCGTCAGTCGCAGGGCTCGCGCTTGCGGCGAGTGCGGGATCGCGCACCGACGGGGCTCCCGTTACCGGCAGCCTTCCTGCGAGCACGAGCGAGCGTCTCGGTCTGGCCGGACGCCTCATCGGCGAAGGCAAAGCGGTCGACGCCGTCAAGATCTACGACCGAATCCTCGCCGGCGATCCCCAGCACCCCGTCGCGCTCGCGTACCGCGGCTGGGTCGTGAGGCTCGCGGGCCTCAAAGAAGAAGGTCTCGAATACGTCGAGCGAGCGGTGGCGGCAGATTCCTCGTACCCCGATGCGCACTTCTTCCGCGGAATGATGCTCTGGGAGGACAAGCAGGATCCCGCGGCGGCCGTCGCCGAGTTCCGCTTGTTCCTGTCGAATCGCCCGCCGCAACAAATGGTTCCGCTCGTGGAGAAGGCCCTCCGCGAAGCTGCTTCGGAGGCTGGCCTGCCCGTCGAGTGACCTCCAGGCCACAATCGAACGTACGATCGATTCCGACGGTAGACTGCGAGCGTGGGTACGCGCACCGCTCCGCCCCCGTTGTTCTGGCAGTCCACGCTGTTCGGCGCCGAAGCGCCCTCGATCGATCACAACTTCTCGACGGTCGAACGGTTCCGGCTCGACGCAGAGTCGTGGATCGACGTCGTGCCCGGGTGGCTCGCCGGCGCGGACGAGGTGTTCGCGCAGCTTGTTGCACATGCGCGCTGGAGCCATCGCGACCGGGTGATGTGGGGCAACCGCGTACCCGAACCGCGGCTCAGTGCGGGGTGGCGAAAGGGCCGTGTGCCTGACGTCGCGCCTGCGCTCGTCGAGGCACGCGCTTCATTGTCCGTTCGGTACGGAATCGAGTTCAACTCCGGCGGTCTGAACCTTTACCGCGATGGTCGTGACAGCGTTGCGTGGCACCGCGACCGCATCGCCAAGACGATTGCCCACCCGCTCGTCGGCATCCTCACCTTGGGCTCAACCCGACGCTTTCTCGTACGCCCATACGGCGGCGGCCGATCGATCCGTTTCGATCCGGGGCCCGGCGACCTGCTGGTCACTGGCGGGCTCATGCAGCGGGAGTGGGAGCACTGCGTCCCGAAGACCGCCGACGCCGGCCCCCGTATCAGCGTGACGTTCAGGCATTCCCAGCGGCGCGCCGAGGCCGCGCCACCGGGACCTTCCTGACCGGCCACACGTACTCGAGATCGTCCGGCATGTCGCCGAAAGCACCCACGTAGTGTTCGCGTTCCTTTCGCAGGAGCGCCGACCGATGGGAGCGGTGAAAGTCTTCGTCACCGAGCCACGACGGGAGCGCCTTGGCGGAGGCGAGCTCAGCCTGATTACGTGGTGTGCGCCCCTCGAGAAGCACAGCGACTTCCTCGAGGATGCTCGCGGCGACGGTGTCGGCGAAGCCGCGCTGCACCCATTCGTCGCACATGCGGAGCCCGTAGCACGCCAGTGCTTCTTCGCGTCCGGCCCACATCAGGACGGCGGGGTGGTGCTTCCAGCCGTACTCGGGGCGCAGCAGCGCTCGCAGGATCTGGAGCGTCTCGACGCGCTGCTTGCCCAGCCGGCGCTGGTCGAGGACCCGCGCCGTCTCGGCGAAGTCCCGGTGCGGCAGGAACGTCTGCATCCGCTTGTCTCCGAGGCGGTTGGTGGTTCAGATGAGGTGCGCAAGGGCATACCCACGACGTGGCTGTGAACGACATACATATCGATGCACCGCCGGATGAAGTGTTCGCACTGCTCGCCGACGGGAAGCGCTACGCAGATTGGGTCGTCGGGGCCAAGTACATCCGGTCGGTCGATCCGGACTGGCCGGCGCCGGGTTCGAAGTTCCACCACACGATCGGCATCGGACCGATCGAGATCAAGGACAACACGCAGGTTCGCAGCGTCGACGCTCCGAACTGTCTCGTTCTCGAGGCGCGACTGCGTCCGCTCGGACGGGCGACCGTAAAACTCGAAGTCGAAGCTGCGGAGGGGGGGAGTCTGGTGCGGATGACGGAGGAGCCGATCAAAGTGCCGACGATCGTCAAGCGCCTGCTCGACCCGCCGATCCTCGCCCGGAATGCCGAGGCCCTCCGGAGGCTCCGCGACCTCGTCGCGCCAACCGACAACTGACGCGGGTACGTTCGCCGCGTGGCGAGCGTGCGCATCGGGGGCGGACAAGGTTTCTACGGCGACGGAATCGAGCCGGTCGCCGACGTGCTCGCTTCGGGCGTCGATTTCCTGGTTTGTGAGGCGCTCGCCGAGTTGACGCTGGCGATCCTCGCCAAGGACCGCCAACGGGACGAAGCCGCAGGGTTCACGCGGGACCTCCCGCTCTACATCGGAGCGGCACTGCCGTTCATTGTCGACGGTCGGACGCGGTTCGTCACGAACGCCGGCGGCATCAATCCCGTTGGCGCGGGCCGGGCGGTAATGGCCGCGGTGCGTGCGTCTGGCGCGACGGGCGTGAAGATCGCCACTGTTGTCGGCGACGACCTGCGCGGGCACGCCGATGTCTTGGACCTGCCGTCGGACACGATCTTTGCCGCGGCGTACCTGGGCGCCCGGCCGATTGTCGACGCGCTCGACGGCGGCGCGCAGATCGTCGTAACCGGCCGGGTGGCCGACGCGGCACTCTTCCTCGCGTGCCTCGTGCACACGCACGGCTGGGAGTGGGACGACTGGGACCGGCTCGCGGCCGGCGTGGCGGTCGGCCATCTCCTCGAATGCAGCGGACAGGCCACAGGAGGCAACTACTCGGGGCGCTGGTGGGACAACCCAAATCCGCTCCGCCCCGGTTTCCCGATTGCCGAAGTCGAAGCCGACGGCAGCGCGATCATCACCAAACCATCGGGCACAGGCGGCTGGGTCACCTTCGACACGGTGCGACAACAGCTGCTGTACGAGGTGCACGATCCGCAGGCCTACCTGAGCCCCGATGTCGTTGCCGACTTCACAGCGCTGACGCTCGACGATCTCGGAAATGACCGGGTGCGGGTCAGCGGCACACGCGGCGCTGCGGCTCCCGACACGTACAAGGCGCTCGTCGGGCGTCCGGCGGGTTGGGCGGGCGAAGCGCGCTTCACGTATTCCTGGCCCGACGCCGAGGCCAAAGCGCGCGCCGCGGTCGGCTTCGTCCGCGGGAAGGCAGAGGCTGCGGGCGTCGCGGTCGATGAATGGCGTGAGGAGTACTTCGGCGTGAACGCGTTCGGAGGGCAGACCGTCGACCTCGCCGCCGCCACCGAGCCGCCCGAGGTCACGGGCCGGCTTGCGTGGCGGGCGTCGAGTGCGGAGGAGGCGGCGAAGGTAGGGCGTGGAAGCGGCGTGCTCGGGCTGTCAGGCCCGCCGATGATCGCCGGAATGGGTCGCGGCGGGGGGGCGAAGCCGACGCAGTTGCTGGCCGTCGACGCGCTCTCCGTGGACCGCGCGCTCGTGGACGCGCAGGTCCGCGTCGAGATTGAGGAGAGCTGACATGGCGCGTGTGACTTTGCGCGACCTTTGCGCGGTCCGCTCGGGCGACAAGGGTGACATCGCCGACCTGTCGTTGTTCGCCGACGACGACGCCGCGTTCGAGGCGATCCGGAGTTCGGTCACCGCCGCAGTGGTCGCCGAGCACTTCGCGGGCCTGATCGAAGGCCCGGTCGAGCGTTACGAAGCGGCGAATGTGCTCGCGCTGAAGTTCGTTATGCATGGCGCGCTCGGCGGGGGCGCACCGCGCAGCTTGCGCGCCGACAACCTCGGAAAAACTCTGGGGGCGTCGCTGCTCCGCCTCGAAATCGACGTTTCTCCCGAAGTCGCCGCAAGCGCAAGGCGCGGCGAGCGCGCCCCACTGCCGCGCTAAGAGCCGACGTGGCGGTGTCAGATGCCGTTTAGGCGACGTGTCGGTGTCAGATCGCGGGTTCCGCCATCTGGCACCGCCACATCGAATGAGTTTTCAGGTCGTGCCGAGGGCGCGGAGGCGGGAGACGACCCCGGGAAAGACGTCGACGAACCGGTCGACGTCCGCGTCGGTGGTCGACCATCCGGTCGACAGTCGCAGCGAGCGCTCGGCATCGAGACCCATCGCCCGAAGCACGGGAGACGGCTCGAGCGACTCCGAGCTGCACGCGCTGCCGGAGTGGGCGGCGACGCCCGCCTGGTCGAGCCCGAGCAGTACTGCCTCCGCTTCAACTCCTTCGACCCCGATGCAGACGATGTGTGGAAGGCGCTCTTCGGGATCGCCGTACGCGACCACGCCGTCGACGACCAGCGCGCCTTCCAACAACCGCTCCGTGTGCGCGCGCGACGCAACCTGCTCCTGCGCCAGGACATCGGGCGTAAGCGCGGCTGCGACCGCGCCGAGTGCGACGAAGCCGGCGACATTCTCGAGACCTCCGCGGCGCGCCCGCTCCTGCTCCCCGCCGACGATGAAAGGATCGACCCGCAGGCCGCGGCGAATGAGCAGCCCGCCCGTGCCCGCGGGTGCGCCGAACTTGTGACCGCTGAATGACATGAAGTCGGCACCGAGCTCCGCGAACGACACGGGCACCTGTCCGACCGCGCACGCGGCATCGACGTGGACCAGCACGCCGCGCGCCCGGCACAGCTCGACAACTTCGAGAACGGGCTGCAATGTGCCGACCTCGTGGTTCCCCCACTGGCAGTGGACCATCGCGACCGCATTCGAACCGGCGCGATCGAGCGCAGCGGTGATCCATGCCGGATCCATCCGGCCCGCAGCGTCGACCGCAATCCCAATCGTGTTCCGGTGGCGCGCCGACGCCTCGCGCACAGCCGAGTGCTCGATCGCGCTGCACACGAACGCGCCCGCGTGCCGTTCGGCGGTGCCGAAGCACACGGCGTTGATGGCTTCGGTGGCCCCGCTCGTGAATACAACCTCGCGTGGACGAGCGCCGACAAGCGCGGCAACCGACTCACGCGCCTCCTCGAGCGCAACTCGCGCAGCCCGCCCCTCCGTGTGAACGCGGCCGGGATCGGCCACGACGCCCCCGAGCATGGCCGTGTACGCGGCTACGGCCTCCGGCCGCACCGGCGACGTCGACGCGTGATCGAGATAGGAGCGGGCCACGCCTAGGAGCGCCCTACGAGAGCGAGGTGACGCACGCGGTGCCGCCGCGAGCGCGGGAGCTCACCGTGACCGGCACGGTCTCCCCGTAGAGCCCAGCAAGCAGACCCCGGACCATGCCGCGGTCGACCGCGCACATGATCGGGTGTTCGTTGGCGGCGGCGCCGAACGGGCAGTGCTCGGCGATGATCTGAAGCGAACTTCCGCGTGCCTCGGCGTGCGCAGCAAACCCGTGGGCAGTCAGTGCGTCGGCCACTGTGTTCAGTGCCGCCCGGAACGAGCGGTGCGCGTCACCTGGCGACATCTGCTGCGCGAGCGAGCGGCCGTATTCCTCGCCGACACTTTCCGCCATGGCTTCGGCTTGATCGGGCGGAAGCAAAGCCAGCGCCTTGCCGAGCAGCGTGCCGAGCAGATCGTCACGGCGTGCCGGGAAGTCGAGCGGGCCGGCCGCACTGGACGCGCAGTATCGCTTCGACGGCCGGCCGGCGCCCCCCCTGCCGCCCTTTACCAACTCGACGTCGAGATACCCGCCGGCTGCGAGCTTGTCGAGATGGTGGCGGGCGACGTTCGGGTGCAGTGCAAACCTTTGCGCGGTTTCTGCGGCTGTCGCGCCTTCCGCGCGGTCGCGGGCAAATAGGTAGATCTCTCGACGGGTCGGGTCACCGAAGGCCGAGGTGACTGCGGCAACCGCCGCCGAGAACTCCTCGTCCGTTTGCGTCCGCTGAGTAGGGGGTGCGACGGCCACCCCGGTATTCTACCTATGGCCGTAGTGGAAATCCCCGGAGGTAGCTGTGCCCGTCACCCGCGAAGCCGTGCTCGATGCACTGCGCCCTGTGCAAGATCCCGAGCTGCGTCGCAGCGTCGTCGAGCTGGGCATGGTGCGCGACATCGGGATCGACGGGGACTCTGTTTCGGTCACCATCGCGCTCACTATCGCGGGGTGTCCGCTGCGGGCCGAGCTCACGACGCGTGTTGGCGACGCAGTGCGCGGTCTCGGCGTTGCCGACGTGGCCGTCGAGTTCACGGTGATGACCGACGAGGAGCGCGCGGCGGTTGCCGAACTCGTGCACGGTGCCGGCGGCGGTGCGCACGCCGGGCACGACCACGCGAACGGCCACGCGCACGGCCACGGCGGGCCGCCGCGGGCGCTGCCGTTCAAGGAGGGCAGCCGCACCCGCATCATCGCGGTGAACTCGGGCAAGGGTGGCGTAGGCAAGAGCTCGGTCGCGGTCAACGTTGCGATAGCGCTTCAGCGCCTCGGCCACGACGTCGCCATCCTCGACGCCGACGTCTACGGGTTCTCTGTGCCCGCGATGCTCGGCGTCGACGAGCCGCCGACGGTGATCGACAAGCTCATGGTGCCGCCGTCAGCGCACGGCGTGCGGTGCATCTCGATGGGCTTCTTCATCGACGAGGACCAGGCCGTCATCTGGCGCGGCCCGATGTTGCACAAGGCGCTCGAGCAGTTCATCGGCGACGTGCACTGGGACGAGCCCGAGTACCTGGTCGTCGACATGCCACCCGGGACCGGCGATGTCGCCTTGTCGATGGCGCAATACCTGCCACGCGCGGAGATCTTCATCGTCACGACGCCGCAGCCCGCGGCGCAGCGCGTTGCACAGCGCACGGCGGCGATGGCCAAGAAGCTCAACCTCCCCGTGCGCGGCGTTATCGAGAACATGTCGTGGTTCACGGGCGACGACGGCAAGCGCTACGAGTTGTTTGGCGCCGGCGGCGGCCAGCTGCTCGCCGACGACGTAGGGGCGCCCCTGCTCGGGCAGATCCCGCTCGTCAGCGAGCTGCGTGAAGGCGGAGACGTCGGCCGACCGATAACCGTCACCGACCCGCAAAGCGAAGCCGCGCAGGCGTTCACCGCGCTTGCCGAAAGCATCGTGGCACTGGGCAAGGCGCGGGTTTTTCGCTCCGAGCTGACGGTCAGCTGATGCGCATACGACGCGTCGGCTCTGTTGCACTTGTAATCGCCGCGATAGCGGGTGTCATCGTCGCGGTTCCGTCGCTTGCCGCGCCCGGCGGGGCGTTCACCATGAACGAAGGCGTTTTCGTCGGTACGGAAGGTGACGACCTGCTCGTGATCGGCCGTGACGGCGGCGACCTCACGCACAACCGCTTCGCGGCGGGCGACCCGGGCTTCGCGTCGGCCAAGGACTTCGACACTTCGCAGGCTGGTACCCAGACACGGCAGGTGGGGTTTTTCTCGGTCAGCGCGGACTTCCGTGGCGGCGACGACACACTCTCCATCGTCGGCACTTTCGACGAGATCCCCATTGCGCACGCGGGATTCGGCCCTGGTGTCGACACGCTCGACTTCTCCGCATTCTCAGAACCAGGTCCGAAAGGCACCTATATCGGGGGGTCGTCCTGGCGGTCGTATTTCGAGGGCGAGAGGGTTATCGGGACGGCCCACGCCGACAGGATTGCTATGCACCCGCACACGCCGGAGACTCCCGGCTTGGTGCGAACCATCCTGGCGGGCCCCGGCGACGACGACGTTTATGGCGGCTCGGGTGATGACGTGCTCGACGGTGGCACAGGCGCAAACTTCATCGACGGGCTCGCTGGAAACGACTTGCTGCTCGTCGACCTGCCGGTGCCAGCAGTGCGCAAGCAACTCACCGGCGGCGACGGTGACGACACCATGCGCGTGCGCGGTACCGCCGGTGACGACGAGCTCGCCGTGCTCGCGACTCGCTATCGCGGTCTAGACGCCCTAACGGCTCCCGACGCCCCGGATGCGGGCTACGGGCTGAACAACCCGCAGACCGAGCACATCGAGATCGATCTCGCGGGCGGCAACGACAGTGCTTTCGTCGAGCCCTCAGTAGCCACAACAGTCGTCAAAGGTGGCCTGGGCGTCGACGACCTGACCGTTAGTGCGCTCGGCTACCCGCCGGTGCGCACTGCGTCGAGCGTGGCACTGCCGGGCCGTGGAACCGTCACGTTCAACTCGTTCGAGACAGCCGATGTGGTCGACGAGTGGTTCATGGTCACCGGCGTTGGCGCAGGCGGCGGGCCGCACGTGATCGTGCGCGACGCAGCCGGCTCGGAGCAGGCCGGGTTCATGGCCTATGACCCGCGGTTCCTTGGCGGCGTGAACGTGGCGACCGGCGACCTCGACGGCGACGGCATCGACGAGATTGTGACCGCCCCCGGGCCGGGCGGCGGTCCCCACGTGCGCGTCTTCAACGCGGACGGAACGGATACCGGCATCGGATTTCTCGCGTACGCGCCGTCGTTCACCGGCGGTGTGAAGCTCACCGTGGCCGACCTCGACGGCGACGGTTTCGACGAGATCGTCACGGTTCCTGCGTCAGCAGGAGGGCCGCACGTGCGCGTCTTCGGACTCGGCGACAACGGCATCGAAGTGCTGACTGACTGGGTGGCCGAGGGCTTTGGCAATACCGGGCTCGATGTCGCCGCCGGTATCCATTACGCCCTCGACAGCAAGGTTGTCGTCGGTGCCGGCCCGGGTAGCCCGCCGCTGGTCGCGGCCTACACGCTGGACGGCGAGCCGTACCTGGACGCGTTCCACGCGTTCGACCCAGGCTTCCTGGGCGGCGTGTCGGTCGCGACGGCCGAGATCTACGGCGCTCCTTACTATGACGACGAGATCGTTGTGGGAGCCGGACCCGGTGGGGGTCCCCACGTCCGGACGTTCTGGCTGGATACCGACCACTGGTCGCCGCTCGCCGGGTTCTTCGCATACGACCCCGGGTTCCGCGGCGGCGTGCATGTCGACGCCGCCGACTTCGACGACGGCCCTGATGAGATCATCACGGCCGCCGGTGCAGGCGGTGGCCCGCATGTCCGTCGCGTCGATCTCAATGGAGCCTCCAAGGGCCTCAGCATGTTCGCGTACAGCCCGCAGTTCCTCGGCGGCGTCAACGCCGCGGTGGCCGGGCCTCGTCGCTGAGCGGGCCGCGCCACGCTGCGCGACTTACTGCACCAAGCTGCGTCCGTGGACGCGACGCACGACACGGCGATCGGCCGCCGAGTCGTGCTCGGCATGCTGGCGCTCGGCGGTGCCGGGATCGTGTGGGGCAGCAAGGTCGCCGATGGTCTCAGCCGAGTCCTCGCGCCGATCACGGCGGCGGACCGCACCGGCATCACCGCGTTGTTCCCAGCCGCAGGCGGTTTCCGCATCTACTCGGTAACCGGTTCGCTGCCCCGCCGGTCGCGAGATGCGTGGTCGATGGTTGTCGACGGGCTTGTCGAGCGGCCGGCGACCGTTCGGTTCGCGGATCTCGCGGCGTTGCCGCAACGGCGCGTCGTCCGCGACTTCCAATGCGTCACCGGTTGGCGCGTGCGTCAGGTCCCATGGTCGGGCGTGCGTCTGGCCGACGTCCTCGATGCGGCGGGCGTCAAGCCGGATGCGAAAGCCGTGCGCCTCGAGAGTTTCGACGGCGTCTACACCGAGAGCCTCACGCTGCCGCAAGCGCGTCTGGACGACGTGTTCGTCGCGACGGCGATGCGCGACAAGCCGATCAGCAGCGCGCACGGTGGCCCGGTGCGGATCTTCGTCGGCCCGATGTACGGCTACAAGAGTTTGAAGTGGCTGAGTCGGATCGAGCTCACGTCTGAGGTGATCCCCGGCTACTGGGAGCAACGCGGCTACGACATCGACGCATTCGTAGGGAAGTCGAACGCCCGTGACGACGATCCCACCTGAGCCGGTAGGGGGCGGTTTTCGTTCACCTACTGGCTTAAAACCGCCCCCTAGTCGCATTTTGCGGTTCGATCGGGTCGAGCGGTGGGTTCATTGGACGCAGGCGGTGCTGTTCCTGGTGCTGTTCGCGACGGCGGCGGCGCTGTACATCCCGGGGGTGTCCGAGCTCGTCGGGCGGCGCGAGCTCGTAAAGAACGTGCACGTTCTCGCCGGCGTCGTGCTGCCGCTGCCCGTCACCGTGGGGGCGCTCGGCCGCCGCGGTCGCGCGCTGCGCGCCGATCTCGGGCGGGCCGACCGATTCACTCCGCACGACTGGGCGTGGCTGCGCAGTTTCGGCCGGGCACGCGGCCTGCGCACCGGCAAGTTCAACGCCGGCCAAAAGCTGAACGCCGCCTTCACCGGCGGTTCGATCCTGGTCATGCTTGCGACGGGTGCGGTCATGCGCTGGTACGAACCGTTCCCGTTGTCGTGGCGCACCGGAGCGACGTTCGTACACGACGTCGTGGCTGCGGCGCTCTTTGTGACCGTGGCCGGCCACATCGTTCTCGCATCACGTGATCCAGAGTCACTTGGTGCGATGAAGCGAGGTGGTTTCGTCAGCCGGGCGTGGGCCGCCCGTCACGCTCCTGCGTGGCTGGACGAACTCGACGAGAAGAAGGGTTAAACCCCACGGGGCAGCTTCGCTGGGTCCCAACCGAGGTGCTCGACGGCCAGCGCTAGTGCGTACCGGTCGGTCATCCCGCTGACCTGGTGCACGGCGGCCGCCACCACGTCCGCAGGAGGCTCTCCTCCCGGTGAACGCAGCGCGTCGGGGTGTGCGATGAACCAGTCGGTGAGCGCCCTCAACAGCTCGACCACGCGCTCGGCCTGAGCCACCGAGTCTGGCCGCAGGTAGATGCGCTCGAAGTTGAACGCGCGAAAGGCCGCCAGCGCGTTCGCCTCCTCTGCCCGCATCCCGACGCGCCCGGTTGTCGCGATCGTCTCGAGCATTGCGGTGATAAAGGCGTTCAGTTGCGCAGAGCGGCGTGTACCGACGACCTCTGCGACCGACGGCGGTAGGTCGCGTGCGGAGACAATGCCTGCCCGCACCGCGTCTTCAAAGTCGTGGCACACGTACGCGATGCGGTCGGCCCACGCTACGACTTCGCCTTCGGGCGTGGTTGGCGACGGACGATTCCAGCTGTGGTTGCGCACGGCGTCGAGCGTCTCCGCGCACAGGTTCAAAGGCGCAAGCACGACGTCGGCGCCATAGACGGCGTGGTGGTACCCCTCCTCGACGTAGGGCGACAGCGCCTCCTCCGACGCATGGCCCGCGGGCCCGTGGCCGCAGTCGTGCGCGGTTGCCGCCGCAGCCGCCAGCGCGACGTTGAGGCCCGCCGGACGGGCAATCCCTACCGCCACCTGGGCAACCTCGATCGCGTGTGTCAGCCGCGTACGCAGATGGTCGTCGTCGGGGGCGATG
The DNA here is from genome assembly GCA_035536375.1 of Acidimicrobiales bacterium. GTDB lineage: Bacteria > Actinomycetota > Acidimicrobiia > Acidimicrobiales > JACCXE01 > DATLOH01. Next base: position 6,970 of record DATLOH010000045.1, on the reverse strand, counting down.
AACACTTGACACTTGCCAGCGAGGCGGCGAAAGGGCCGGCTGTGGTGGATGCGGTCGAGGTCGCGTTCGAAGCAGGTGCGGTACGTGTCCGGTTCCTCCGGCCGGGCCCGCAAACCGGCACCGACCGCTCGCGTCGCACCGGGCGCGAGCGTGCGGTCTTCGAGGTCCTCGCGCTCACGGCGCTCGAGCGGCTGACGCGGTACGTCACCGACCAAGAGCGCGTCGTGCGCAACGTGGAAACCGACGTCGTTCACGCCGAGGAGTATGCCGGAGCGGTGTGACGACTTCGGGCCGACTCAGCCGCACTAGAAACTCTCGCGTGCTCGCTGCAATCTCTTACGACCCGATCGTTTACCTCGTGCTCGGCCCGCTGCGGCTGTCGCCGCACGGGCTCGGGATCGCCGTGGGGTTCCTGCTTGGAGCTCGCGTGATGATGCCCGCTGCGGAGCGAAAGGGCATCACCGGCGACGACGTCGGCATCCTCCTCGTCCGTGCGGCCATCGGCGCGATCATCGGCGCCCGCATCGCGTATGTGATCAACCACTTCGGTGACTACACCGATGATCTGCTCGGCATCCTGCGGATTTGGGAGGGAGGGATTTCCCTCCTCGGCGGCTTCGCCGGTGCGATTATCGCCGCGATACCGGAGATGAAGCGGCGCGGCCTGTCGTTCTGGCAGGTCATGGACGCAGCCGCTCCTGGCATGGCCGTTGGCGTCATTGTCGGCCGCATCGGCGACCTCGTCGTCGCCGACCACCTCGGCAAGCCCACCGACTTTGCGCTTGGCTACCGGTGCCCCGAGAACGCCGACACCGCTGTTGCGTGTGTCGCCGGTCCGGGCGGCATCGTCCATCAACCGGCGCTCTACGACCTGGTCCTGACCATCGTGCTCCTCGTGATCCTGCTGCGGCTGCGTCGCCGGGAGCGTTGGGATGGCTTCCTCATCTGTGTATTCGGTGCGTTGTACGGCCTGAACCGATTCATCGAGGACTGGTTCCGTATCGACGAGACGCACGGCCTCGGGCTGACGGGAAGCCAGTGGACCGCTCTCGCAGCGATGATCGTCTGCGGCTCGTGGCTCGCATTCGGGCGGCGCACACCGCGATGGGGCCGCTGGAACGAGCGCGAGACGGCGGGGGTCGCGGCGACACCTAGCATGACGACCCCGGCGCCAGCCGAGGGAGAGGAGTGAGCACGGTGGATGTCCGCATCGGGGTCACGTACACGGCCAAGGAAATCGAAGTCGAGCTGGCCGACGACACCGACCGCGCCGAGCTCGTCGCCGCGGTCGACGGCGCAGTGAGCGGCGACAGCAACGTGCTTTGGCTCACCGACCGGAAGGGCCGCACCATCGGCGTCCCCGCAGGCAAGATCGCCTACATCGAGCTTGGCCGCAGCGTCTCGGACCGCCGGGTGGGCTTCGGGGCATAGTCCCGAGTCGCAGTTCAGTGGTCGCCGCGCCACCCGACCTTCTCGATCGCCGCCTGCTCTTCGTCACAGGGAAGGGCGGTGTAGGCAAGACCACGGTCGCTGCGGCTCTTGCCTATCTCGGAGCCGAACGCGGCAAGAAAACGCTGGTCTGCGAATTCGACGCGAAGGGCAACCTCGGCGACTTCCTCGAAGCAGGGCCCACCGGGTTCAGCCCGCGCGAGGTGTCCCCGCGGCTATGGGCGATGTCAATGGACACTGAGGAGTCGCTGAAGGAGTACCTGGGCCTCCAGCTGCGGATGCCGCTGCTTACGAAGATCGGCCCGCTTGCGCGCATCTTCGAGTACGTCGCCACCGCCGCGCCGGGGGTGCGCGAGGTGCTCACCGTGGGCAAGGTGCTCTGGGAGGTCCGTGATCACGGGTGGGATCTCGTGGTCGTCGACGCCAGTGCATCCGGACACATCGTCGGACAACTCACCGCGCCGCAGGCGATCAACGACCTCGTCTCGGTCGGCCTGATCCGCCAGCAGACCGACTGGATGGTGCAGCTCCTCTCCGACCCGGCGACGACCGGCGTCGTCATCACGGCCACACCCGAGGAGATGCCCGTCAACGAAACACTCGAGTTGGCCGCCCGTCTCAGGGACGAGACGTCGGTCGACGTAGCGGGAGTCGTCGTCAACCGCGTGCTTCCGGAGCTTTTCGGCCGAGGCGAGGGCGAGGTGTTCGACACGCTTCGCGAGCCTGTGCGCGCAAGCGCTCTGTCTGCGGCGCTCGGTGGCGACGTCGCCCCACTGCTCGAGGCTGCGGAGCTTGCGGTTGCACTGCGGCGGGGACGTGCCGCGCACCTCGAGCGCCTCCGGGCTGAGCTCCACGGCTCGATCCCGATGCTGTACGTGCCCTACCTGTTCCTGCGGAGCCACGGCATGCGCGCAACAAGAGTTGTGGCGGAAAACCTCGGCGCGGAGCTCGGCCACTGATGGCCCGAGGTCCGGTGGCGCGCGCCGGCTCCATCGAGCAACTCCTTGCTGCCAAGGAGATCGTGGTGACGTGCGGCTCAGGCGGAGTCGGAAAGACGACTACCGCGGCTGCGCTGGCGGCGATGGCCGTCACCCGCCACGGCGGCCGCGTGCTTGTCTTGACCGTCGACCCTGCGCGGCGACTCGCGAACGCGCTGGGGCTCGAAGGGATCGGCAACGTCGAACGACAGGTGCCGGTGAGCGCGTTCACGGAAGCGGGTGTCAAACCACGTGGCGAGATGTGGGCGGCGATGCTCGACACCCGGCAGAGCTGGGACGACCTCGTGCGTCGCCACGCCCCCGATCCGAAGACCGTCGACCAGATCCTGGGCAACTCGCTCTATCAGAACTTCGCCGGTCGCTTCGTGCAGAGCCACGACTACATCGCGATGGAGCGGCTTTACGAGATCCACGCCACCGGCAACTACGACCTGGTCGTTGTCGACACGCCCCCCACGCGGAACGCAGTGGATTTCCTCGACGCGCCCGAGCGGATGGCCGAGTTCTTCTCTAGCCGGTTCCTGCGGTTGCTCATCGCTCCTTATCGCAGCCGGCTGATGAATCTGGCGAGCAAGCCGTTCTACCAAGTCGCCGATCGCGTCCTCGGGACGCAGTTCCTACAGGACATCGCCGAGTTCTTCATCCTCTTCCAGACGATGTACGCGGGGTTCGTGTCGCGCGCCCAGTCGGTGTCGGCGCTCTTGCGTGACAAGCGCACGACGTTCGTGGCGGTCTCGACGCTCGAGGCCGCGCCGCTCCACGAAGCGGAGTACTTCATCGCCGAGCTCGAGCGTCGCCAACTGCACTTAGGCGCGATCGTGCTCAACAAGGTGCTGCCGTCGTACTTGCTCGACGCGGACTCGACCCGGATCGCCAATGTCCTCGAAGACGATGCCAAGCGTGTCGCCGACGAGATCGCGGGCGAGGGTGAAGATCGCGCCCAGCTCGCTCGGGTCCTCACCGAGGTCGCCGAGAGCTGGCTGCGTTTCTCGGTCGTTGCGCAGCGCGAAGCGGAACAGCGCGCGGAGCTGGCCGTCGCCCCCGAAGTCGTAGCCGCCGTCCCGTTCTTCGAGGACGACATCGCGGATTTGCGGGGCCTGCTCCAACTCGGCGAGAAGATCTGGAAGTAGAACAGAGCAATGCCGGTAGAGCTACCTCCTGGGATCGAGGACTACGTCGAGGCGCACACGTCGCCGCCGGCGTCACATCTGAACGAACTCGCTCGAGAGACTGCTGACGTCCTAGGCCGTGCTTCGGGGATGCTCGTCGGCGCACTCGAGGGGCGGTTCCTCGAGTTTCTCGTCTTTGCGCTCCAACCTCGTGTCGTCTTGGAGGTCGGCACCTTTACCGGTTACTCCTCGATCGCGATGGCGGCCGCGCTGCCGCCGGAGGGGCGCATCATCACGTGTGAGATCTCCGAGCAGCACGCCGAAATCGCTCGGAGGCACATCGCGCGGGCTGGCCTGGAGGACGTGATCTCCGTGCGCCTCGGCTCCGCCACCGAGACGCTGGCCGAGCTCGACGAGCGAATCGACTTCGCGTTCATCGACGCCGACAAGACGAATTACCTCTCCTACTACGAGGCCATCCTGCCGAAGCTCGCCACGACGGGCATCATCGCGGTGGACAACACGCTGTGGTCGGGGCGCGTAGCCGACCTCACCGCCGGCGATGCCGACACGGTGGCTCTGAAGGCGTTCAATGCCCATGTCGTCAAGGACGAACGGGTCGTCTGCGCGATGCTGCCGGTCCGTGACGGCGTGACCCTGATTCGCCGCTCCTGACCCGTGGCGACCCTCCCCGAGCTCGTCCGTTCGCACACGGAGCTCGACGTCGACGCCGTCACCCATCTGCAGCGTCTCGTACGCAGTTGGGGCATGTTGGCCGACCTGTGTTTCGGTGATCTTCTCCTCCTAGCTCCGGCTGGCGAGGGAACGTTCGTCGTGCTCGGTCAGATGCGCCCGAGTACGAGCCAGACGCTGCACCGCGACGACCTCGTCGGAACCTTTGTCGCAGAAGCCGACCGTCCGGTTGTGTCGCGAGCGGCGCGCTCAGGCGAGATCGTCGAGGGTGAGCTCGCGCTGGGCGAGCACGGCGACCGCGTGCGCATGCAGGGCATCCCTGTTCGACGATCCGGACGGGTGGTCGCAGTGATGACGCGTGAAGCGGCGCTCACGGCTGGTCGTCGCCCGGGGGAGCTCGAGCGCGTGTACGGCGACACGTTCGAGCGACTCGCCCGGATGATCGTGCGCGGCGAGTTCCCGTTCGCCATTGACGACGACATCGGCGAGGACGCACCGCGCGTCGGCGACGGCGTCATGTTGCTCGATGCATCCGGACGCGTGGAGTACGCGTCGCCGAATGCGGTGAACGCGTTGCACCGTATGGCCATCCACTCGAACGTCGAGGGCTCGCGGCTCGACGAGGTCGGCCTCGAAGAAACGGCCGTAAGCCGCGCCTTCTTCGCCGCAGGACCAGTGACCGAGGAGATCGAGCGGCGGCCGGACGTGACCGTGCTCGTGCGCTGCTTGCCTCTGCTGCGCCGGGGCGAAGTAACTGGCGGTCTCGTGCTGTTGCGCGACGTCACCGACATCCGTCGACGCGATCGTCTCCTCCTGTCGAAGGACGCGACCATTCGCGAGGTTCACCACCGGGTGAAGAACAACCTCCAGACGATCTCGTCGCTTCTCCGTCTCCAAGCGCGCCGCCTGGCGCCAGGTGAGGGACGCGTCGCGCTGGGCGAAGCCGAACGCCGCATCCGTTCCATCGCGCGCGTCCACGAGGTGCTCTCCCGTGAACCCGGCGAGCAGGTGGCGTTCGACGAGATCGTGCGCGACCTGGTCCGTATGGCCGAGGAGTCGGTCGTGAGCGGCCACAACGTGCTGTTCGTCGTCGAAGGTGACGCCGGCGAGCTGCACGCCGACATCGCGACGCCCCTGGCGGTTGTCCTCAGTGAGCTGCTCCAGAACGCCAGCGAGCACGCCTTCGAGCACGACGAGCTCGACTCCGACGGTCGGGTGCAGGTGTGCCTCTCGGCCGACGACGCAGAGCTGCGTGTGGTCGTGCGCGACAACGGACGGGGATTGCCGCCGGGCTTCTCCGTGGAGGCGGGTGACAGTCTCGGATTGTCGATCGTGCGTGACCTCGTGACCGCACAGCTCGGCGGAACCATGGAGATGCACTCGGACAACGGAGCCGTCGTCACGCTCACCATTCCACTCGTGACGAGCGGACGATGACCACTGCGCCGGCCGTGTGGGCCCACCGAGGCGCGTCCGCCGCGTTCAGGGAGAACACGTTGGATGCGTTTGCGGGCGCGATTGCCCTCGGCGCTGATGGCATCGAGCTGGATGTGCGGCGGACGGCTGACGGCGCACTCGCGGTCCACCACGACGTTGCGCTTGCAGACGGACGGCCAATCGTCCGGCTGCGTGCCGACGAGCTGCCCGCCTTCGTTCCTTTCCTCGATGCTGCGCTCGATGCGTGCGCAGGAGTCATGGTGAACATCGAGATCAAGAATGTGCCGGTCGAGGCCGACTACGACCCCGACGAGTCGGTCGCCGCAGGCGTCGCACAGCTGGTGGCGGAGCGGAACCTGCACGAGAGCGTCATCGTCTCGAGCTTCAGCCTTTCGGCGATCGATGCTGTCCGCGCTGCTGACGACCGCATTCCCACCGCGTGGCTCACGTTGCCGAACTACGACCAGATCAGCGCGTGCGAGCTCGTGGTCGAGCGTGGGCACTCCGCACTACACCCTGAGCATCCTGGCGTGACCGCGTCGGTCGTCGACGCGGCACGACGGCACGGGATCGCGCTCAACACGTGGACTGTTGACGACCCTGCGGAGATGGCGCGCCTCGCCGCCCTCGGCGTCGACGCCATCGTCACGAACGTGCCTGACGTCGCGCTCAAAACCTTCTGGGGCAACGCGTGACCATCCTGGCTGACCTCGCTGAAGAGCACGCCGCGCTCGTCGCGATCGTTAGGCCGCTCAGCGACCAGCAGTGGGACATCGACACACCCGCAGAGCGGTGGCGCATTCGTGACCAGATCGGCCATCTTGCGTTCTTCGACGAGCAGGGAACTATTGCCGCCGCGGAACCCGACCGCTTCCGCTCGGAGCTCGACGAGCTGTTGAAGGATCTGCCGGCGTTCGGTGCGCGCAGCGAAGCTCTTGGCAAGGAGCTCACCGGGGCCGCTCTCCTTGCCCGCTGGAACGACGCGAACGCGAAGATGTGCGTTGCGCTGGGCTCGGTTGCGGAGGGCGTACGGCTTCCTTGGTACGGCCCGCCGATGTCGCTGCGGTCGTTCGTGACGGCGCGCCTCATGGAAACGTGGGCGCACGGAGCCGACGTTGTTGACGGCCTGCGTTCCGCGAGTATCGAGGCGTCGCGGGAGGAAGGCGACCGCATCGCCCACATCTGCCATCTCGGCGCGATCACGCGCGGTTGGAGCTACACCGTGCGCGGCCGGGAGGCGCCGGCCGGTGACGTACGCGTCGAGCTGACGTTGCCGTCGGGCAC
>DATLOH010000044.1:0-7759 GCA_035536375.1 Acidimicrobiales bacterium | reverse complement strand
TCCGGACGACCGATACGCACGCGAAGCAGGCGACCGCTATCGCGAGCGGGATCACGGTCGGCGGGATGGCCAAGGGAGCGGCGATGCTGTCGCCGAACATGGCGACGATGCTCGCGGTGGTAACAACCGATGCGGCCGTTGAACCGGATGTCCTCCAAGGCCTGCTCGAACACGCGGTGGCCGGATCGTTTCATCGCATCACGATCGACGGTTGCACGTCGACCAACGACACCGTCATTGCGCTCGCGAGCGGGCACGCGGACAGCATTGGCGGTGCGGTGGACCCGATCGTGCTCGGCACGCTGCTCGACGACGTCTGTCTCGATCTGGCCGCGCAGATGGTGGGCGACGCTGAGGGCGCGACGAAGGTAGTGACGGTGTGGGTGCGCGGCGCGGCGAGCGACGAGGACGCCGAGCGCGCCGCCCGTCGTATCGCGGAGAGCCAGCTCGTGAAGTGCTCCTGGTACGGCAAAGACCCATACTGGGGCCGAGTTGTCAGTGAGGCAGGCAGCTCAGGCGCCCGCTTCGAGATGGATCGCGTCAGCGTCTCCTACGGATCGACCCGCGTGTGCGAAGGCGGCGTGGAGATCAATCACGATCGCGAAACGGTCGCCGCGTACATGGAACAGCGGCACATCGAAGTGGTCGTCGACCTTGGCCTCGGCGACGCCACGCACTGGCTGCTCACCAACGACCTCACGCACGCATACGTCGACGAAAACATGGGAACGTCGTGAGCGGCACGCTCACGCCGGCGGCCAAGGCCGCGGTACTCGCGGAGGCCCTTCCCTACATTCGTCGGTTTTGGGGCAAGAAGGTGGTCGTCAAGTACGGCGGCAACGCGCTCGCCGGTAGCGACGGCACGGATCCCCTGGCCAGCTTCGCGGCCGACATCGTGCTCATGAGCTCGGTCGGTATGCAGCCAGTGGTCGTTCACGGCGGCGGCCCCCAGATCGGCGATCTCATGGGCCGGCTCGGAATGGAGCCGGTGTTCCGCGACGGTCTGCGCGTGACCGACGAGGCGACCCTGGATGTCGCCCGAATGGTGCTCGTGGGCAAGGTCAACCGCGAGATCGTCGCAGCCATCAACACCCACGGCGCGCTCGCGCTCGGCCTGTCGGGCGAGGACGGCCGTCTGCTCATGGCCAAACAGCGCGACCCGGCGTTGGGCTTTGTTGGCGACATCACCGCGGTGAACACGGGCGTGCTGTGTGGTCTGCTCGACCAGGAGTTGATTCCGGTGATCGCGACGATCGGTGTTGACGACGAAGGCCAGGCGTACAACATCAATGCCGACACTGCCGCGGCGGCGATCGCCGAAGCTTTGGAGGCGGAGAAGCTCGTATACCTGACCGACATCGAAGGCATTCGTCGAGACGTCGACGATCCCGAATCACGCATCTCGACGCTCACGCCGGTACAAGCCGAGGAGCTGATCGCTGACGGGACGGTCAGCGAAGGGATGATTCCCAAAGTGCGCAGCTGCGTCGAGGCCGTGCAGGCCGGCGTCGGCGTCGCCCACATCCTCGACGGGCGTGTTCCGCGCGCTCTCCTGCTCGAGATCTTCACCGAGGAAGGCATCGGCACGATGGTGACGGAGACGTCCCCCAATGTGATGGTGACGGAGACGTCACCCAATGGAATGGCGACGGAGGCGGGGAAGTGACGCTCATGCCTACGTATGCCCCCGCAGAGGTCACCTTTGTCAGGGGTCGCGGCACCGAACTCTGGGACGACGCCGGTAAGCGCTACCTCGACTTTCTGTGCGGGCTCGCGGTTACGTCGCTCGGCCACGCTCATCCGGGCGTTGCTGCCGCGGTCACCGAGCAGGCAAACACGCTTCTGCACGTGTCCAACCTGTTCAAGACACAGGTCGGTCCGGAAGTGGCGGCAACGCTCGACGATCTGCTCGGTGGTGGAGGTCAGGTGTTCTTCTCCAACTCGGGCGCCGAGGCCAACGAGTGCGCAATCAAACTTGCTCGCCTCGCCGGGGGTCCCGGTCGCCACGTCGTCGTCTCGGCGTTCGGTTCGTTCCACGGCCGGACGTTGGCGACCCTGCACGCCACCGGGCAGCCGGCCAAACACGAGAAGTTCCAGCCGCTTCCCGACGGCTTCCGCCACGTCGCGTTCGGCGACATCGAGGATCTGGAACGCGTGCTCGATCCGACCGTCACCGCCGTGCTGCTCGAGGTCGTGCAGGGTGAGGGTGGCGTGAACGTGTTGCCGCCTGGCTACCTAGGCGTCGTGCGCGCACTGTGCGACGAACGCGGCCTGCTGCTCATCATCGACGAGGTGCAGACGGGCCTCGGACGGACCGGCGAGTGGTTCGGGTTTCAACACGAGAACGTCCGCCCGGACATTGTCACCATGGCCAAGGCGCTCGGCAACGGCGTGCCCATCGGCGCCTGCTGGGCGCGAACCGAAGTGGCGCAGGTGTTCGCGGCCGGCGACCACGGCTCCACCTACGGCGGCCAACCAATGGCTGCCGCTGCGGCGCGGGCGACGTTGGCCGAACTGAAGGCGATCGACGCACCCAAGTTGGCGATGCTGTCCGGGGAACGCCTTGCGAGCGGCCTGAGCGAGCTAGCGGCGGTGGCGTCGGTACGCGGTCTCGGGTTGCTCCTGGCTGCCGAGCTCAAAGCTGGCGGGGCGAAGGCTGCAGCTGCGGATCTCCTCGAAGCCGGGCTCGTCGTCAACGCCGTCACCGACACCGCGTTGCGCTTCGCACCACCCCTCAACGTCAGTGAGAGCGATATCGACGAAGCCCTCTCGATCTGCCGGGCGGTGTTGGTATGAGCGCGGTCCGTCACATACTCGACATCGACGACCTCTCCGCCGCGGAGCTCGCCGACGTCCTCGAGCGCAGCGCCGACCCGTCTCCGGAGAAGGTGCTTGCCGGCTTGGGGGTCGGCCTGATCTTCGAAAAGGCGAGCGCCCGGACGCGCAGCGCCACCGAGATGGCCGTCGTCGCCCTCGGCGGTCACCCGGTGACGATGAAGGGCGACGAGGTGGGGATCGACGCGCGTGAGACGGCCGAAGACGTCGCTCGCACGCTGGCCAGTTATCACGCCGCCATCGGCGCCCGGGTCTACGACCATCGCGTCCTGCAACGCATGGCGGCGGTCAGCGCCGTGCCCGTCGTCAACCTGTTGTCTGACGTAGCCCACCCGTGCCAAGCAGTAGCCGATCTACTCACGTTGCGCGAGCGGTTCGGCGCGCTGAAGGGCTTGCGCGTCGCTTACCTCGGCGACTTCAACAACGTTGCGCGGTCGCTGGCGATCGCCGCCGCGCTGAGCGGCGTGGAACTCGTCGTGGCCGGCCCGCCCGGGTTCGGTCCGACCGATGAGGACGTCGACCACGTCGCCGCCCTCGGCGGCGCGCTGCAGCTGGCCGACCGACCGGACCAGGCGGTGGCCGGTGCCGACGCCGTCTACACCGACGTGTGGGTGTCGATGGGACAGGAAGACGAGGCGGAGGCTCGGAAGCGGGCCTTCGAGGGCTTTGGTGTGACCGAGTCGATTCTCTCCGCCGCCAGTGACCGCGCCATCTTCCTCCACTGCCTTCCGGCGCACCGCGGCGAGGAGGTCGACGCGTCAGTCGTCGATGGGCCGCAGAGCGCGGTGTGGCAGCAGGCGGCCAACCGCCTCGCGGCGGCGCGCGGCGTCCTGTGGTGGGTCATGGACGCCTCCAGGAAACTCTCGTGAGGCTCGCCAAGCACCAACGCCAGCACCGCATCGCCCGGCTGCTCGAGACTGAAACGGTTACCAGCCAGGCCCAGCTGGTCGAGTGCCTTGCGGCCGAAGGTGTGGTGGCGACGCAGGCAACGGTGTCACGCGACCTCGACGACATGGGCGCCATCAAGGTGCGCGTACGCGGCGGTGAGTCCGCCTACGCGTTGCCCGACCTTCCGCAGGAGCGCGTCGCGCCGGAGGACCACCTGCGTCGCGTCCTGTCGGAGTGGCTCGTCGATGTCGCCCACAGCGGGCATGTCGTCGTGCTGCGCACGCCGCCGGGGTCGGCCCACGTAGTGGGTTCAGCCATCGACCGGGCCGGCCTGCCCGACATACTCGGATCCGTCGCCGGTGACGACACGCTCATGGTCATCGCCGCCGAGTCCACGACCGGCAAAAAGGTGGCCCGCACCCTCGCCGACCTCGCGGGCCTCTAGATGCTTCGGCCTCGCTGCTCCCTAGGAGACACATGACTCAACGCGTCGTACTTGCCTACTCGGGCGGGCTGGACACATCCGTCGCCGTTGCCTGGCTGTGTGAGGAGATGAAAGCCGAGGTGATCGCAGTCGCGGTCGACGTCGGCCAAGAAGGCGGCGACCTGGAGCAAGTTCGCCAGCGTGCCTTCGCGGCGGGAGCGGTCGAGGCCGAGGTGATCGACTGCCGCGACGAGTACGCCGCCGATTTCCTCGTGCCCGCGCTCAAGGCGAATGCGCTCTACGAGGGCCGGTATCCGCTCGTGTCCGCTCTCAGCCGGCCCGTGATCGTGAAGCACCTCGTCGCCGCGGCCCGGCGCCACGGTGCGAGCGCGGTGGGGCATGGTTGCACGGGCAAGGGCAACGACCAGGTGCGTTTCGAGGTTTCCACCCGGGCCCTTGCCCCCGATCTCGATGTCGTCGCTCCTGTGCGTCTGTGGGGACTCACCCGGGAGGACGCCATCCGTTACGCGGAGGTACGTGGCATCCCGATCACCGCGACGAAAGAGAAGCTGTATTCGATCGACGACAACCTGTGGGGACGCGCGATCGAGTGCGGTGAGATGGAGGACCCCTGGGCCGTTCCGCCGCCGGGCGTGTGGTCGCTCACGATTCCGACCGCCACCGAACCTCGCGACCTGGAGATCACCTTCGAAGCCGGCGTGCCCGTCAGCCTCGATGGCGAGCCGATGGAACTTGTCGCCCTCATCGAGCGCGTCGGCGCGATTGTGGGCAGCTACGGCTGGGGGCGAATCGACATGGTCGAGAACCGCCGCGTCGGCATCAAGAGCCGCGAGACCTACGAGTGCCCGGCGAGCCTGGCGCTGATCATGGCGCACGCCGATCTCGAATCGATCACCCTCGAGCGCGACCTCGGCCGCGAAAAGGCTCGCCTCGAACCCCGGTATGCCGAACTGATCTACGACGGTCTGTGGTTCTCGCCGCTCAAACGGGCGTACGACGCCTTCATCGACCACAGCCAACAGTTCGTAACCGGCGACGTTCGCTTGCGCCTCGAACCCGGCTCGTGTCGCGTGACAGGTCGTCGTTCGCCCGACGCCCTGTACGACTACGGCCTCGCGACCTACGACGCGGCCGACACGTTCCGTCACGAGGACTCCGAGGGTTTCGTTCGCCTCTGGGGGTTGTCGGTGCAGACCTGGGCGGCTCGTCAGGGGCCAGGTCGCCCCGCGGGTAAGTGAGCACGCTTTGGAGCGGCCGGTTCGGCGACGGACCGGCCGAATCGCTGTGGGCGTTCACCGTCAGCCTGCCGTTCGATCAGCGGCTTGCGGCCGACGACGTCGCCGCCTCGATCGCGCACGTCCATGGCCTTCAACGCGGGGGACTGCTCACGCAGTCGGAGGCCGAAGTGGTGATCGCAGCGCTGCGTCACGTCGGTGAGGAACTTGTTGCCGGCACCTTCGTCTTCGAAGCGACCGACGAGGACATCCACACGGCTATCGAGCGCCGCGTCACGGATCTGGCCGGTCCCGCAGGCGGCAAGCTCCACACCGGTCGGAGTCGCAACGATCAGGTCGCCACCGCGCTGCGTTTGTGGACGCGGCGGGCGATCGACGAGGTGGCGGCGGCCGCTCTCGACCTGGCAGACGTGCTTGCGGCGCGGGCCGACGAAGCCGAGGACGCCTACCTTCCTGGCTACACGCACCTGCAGCGGGCTCAGCCTGTCCTCGTCGCCCACCATCTTCTTGCGCACGGATGGGCGCTAGTTCGCGACGTCGGCCGGCTGCTCGACGGCCGGGCCCGGGTTGACATCTCGCCCCTCGGTGCCGGTGCCATCGCCGGGTCTTCGCTTCCGCTCGATCCCGACGGCGCCGCCGCGGAAATGGGCTTCGCCGGCCGGTTCGAGAACAGCATCGACGCCACGGGCGACCGCGACTTCGTCGCCGAGACGCTGAACAACCTCGCGCTGCTCGGCGTGCACCTCTCGCGGATCGGCGAGGAGGTCGCGCTGTGGTCCAGCGATGAGTTCGGCTTCATGCGACTCGCCGACGCCTACGCCACCGGCAGCTCGATGCTGCCGCAAAAGAAGAATCCCGATGTAGCCGAGTTGGCCAGAGGAAAGGCCGGGCGCTTGATTGGCCACGCCGCTGGGTTTATGGCGACCCTCAAGGGGTTGCCTCTGGCCTACAACCGTGATCTACAGGAGGACAAGGAGCCGCTCTTCGACGCTGTCGACCAAGTGCTCCTTGCGCTGCGGGCATTGGGGGGCCTGATGGCCTCGTCCACGTTCGATTACGACCGTATGCAGGCCGCAGCCGACGCCCCCTCCGCTGCCGCCGTCGACCTCGCCGAGTGGCTCGTCGAGCAGGGGACGCCGTTCCGGGAAGCGCACGGGATCGTGGGGGAGTTGGTGCGGAGCTCGCTCGAGCGCCACGTCCCCCTAGGCGAGTTGGTAGAGGCGCATCCGGCGCTCGGAAGCGAGGCTCTGGAGCTCTTGGAGCCCGGGGCCCCGATAAGCCGGCGGCGCACGCCGGGGGGCACAGGCCCGGCGCAGGTCGCTGACCAGCGCAGACGCTTTGCGGCTACCTTGGCTGAGGCGCAGGCCCGGTTGCAAAAGTCCCGAAAAACCTCGCCCTAACGGTTTGACACGGCCTCGCCTGTGTCCTACAGTCGCTCTCCCGTCGCACAGGCAAGCAACACTGCCGAGCAAGCGGAGCGAGGAAGTGCCACGCACAGCGTCGGCAACCCTCGAGAGCAGGCGGACCCACCGCACCGCTGCCCCCCGGGGCACGTGCCGGTCCGCTGGTGGAGCTCCTTGACAACGGAACAGAGATGCGCCAAAAACCAGTGCGGGCGCGCACGAACTTCGGTTCGCGTGCGTTCATGCAACTGTCAATAATGACGCAAACACGGACAACGTCCGTACTGCGCCATATGGACTCAAACAACACAATGATCTTGTCGGCTTCGGCCGGCGAAGGTCTCGATGGAGAGTTTGATCCTGGCTCAGGACGAACGCTGGCGGCGTGCTTAACACATGCAAGTCGAACGGGGTCCAAGGAGTAGCAAGACTCCGGAAGACCTAGTGGCGAACGGGTGAGTAACACGTGAGCAACCTGCCCCGAAGACTGGGATAACACCGGGAAACCGGTGCTAATACCGGATATCCCCACCGAATCGCATGGTTTGGTGAGGAAATGGATTCCGCTTCGGGAGGGGCTCGCGGGCTATCAGCTTGTTGGTGGGGTAACGGCCCACCAAGGCTTCGACGGCTAGCTGGTCTGAGAGGACGATCAGCCACACTGGAACTGAGACACGGTCCAGACTCCTACGGGAGGCAGCAGTGGGGAATCTTGCCCAATGGGCGAAAGCCTGAGGCAGCAACGCCGCGTGCGGGATGACGGCCCTAGGGTTGTAAACCGCTTTCAGCAGGGACGAAATTGACGGTACCTGCAGAAGAAGCTCCGGCCAACTACGTGCCAGCAGCCGCGGTAATACGTAGGGAGCAAGCGTTGTCCGGATTTATTGGGCGTAAAGAGCACGTAGGCGGCCTAGTAAGTCGGATGTGAAAACTCCAAGCTCAACTTGGAGCGG
>DATLOH010000043.1:0-2018 GCA_035536375.1 Acidimicrobiales bacterium | reverse complement strand
CCTGGCCCGCCGTATTCCGGCGCGAGCGCGCCGATGTACGGTGTGCCGGGGATGTAGACGACCTCGCACGTCTCCCAATCCATGCAGAGGTTGATCGTTGGAACGTAGAAGAATCCGGTCTGCGGTGAGAACGCCGCCGGCTGCTGGTTCTTTCCCCCCTCGAGGCTCGGGCAGATGTTCGTGATCTTCCGGCCGGGCTGTGGCATCTTGTCCGGCACTTCGCGCGGCCGCCCGGTCGCCATGTCGACGCCGGTTGACCAGTTCATTGGAACGTACGGCTGCGCGAGGAGCACCTGCCCCGTCGCGCGATCGACCGTGTACACGAACCCATTGCGGTCGAAGTGCACGAGCACTTTTCGCTCGCGTCCCTGGATCGGCAGGTCGACGAGGATGTTCTCGTTGACCGCATCGTAATCCCAGCGATCGTGCGGCGTGACCTGAAACGCCCACACCAGCTCCCCCGTGTCGGCGTTTCGGGCCAGGATCGCGCACGTCCACTTGTTGTCGCCGGGCCGCTTGCTCTCGTTCCACGGACCCGGGTTGCTGGTGCCGTAGTAGACGAGGTTGAGGTCCGGGTCGTAGGACAGCCAGCCCCACACGACCCCGCCGCCAGTCTTCCACGCATCGCCCGGCCAAGTGGAGACTCCGAGATCGGTGCCGCGATCGTGCGCATAGAACGGGCGGAAGCGCGGGCCGACCTTCACCTCGCGATCGGGGCCGGTGTTGTAGGCGCGCCACACTTCGCGCCCACTGCTTACGTCGAGTGCTGCTATCCATCCGCGCACGCCCATCTCGCCGCCGCTCGACCCGACGAGGACTTTGTTCTTCACGACGATCGGCGCCATCGTGATCGTCTCGCCGCGCTGGAGATCACCCATGCGCGTGCGCCACACCTGTCGTCCCGAGGCAACGTCGACGGCGACCGTGTGTCCGTCGAGCAGGTTGTAGAAGATCTTACCATCGGCATATGCCGCGCCGCGATTGACGACGTCACAGCACGCGAGCCCAACGGCAGCCTGCGCGTTCTCCGGCCGGAACTTCCACTTCAGCGGATACCCCTCCGTCGCCAAATCGATCGCGTACGACACATTCGGGTACGGAGTCACGAGGTACATCGTGTTGTCGACGACGAGCGGCTGTCCTTCATGGCCGCGCAGCACGCCAGTCGAGAACGTCCACGCAACGCGCAGCCGGCTCGCGTTTGCCGATGTGATCTCCGCGAGCTCGCTGTAGCGCGAGTTCGAGTAGTCGCCACCCGGCATGTGCCACTCTCCCTGCGCCGTGGTTCGCGGGAAGGCGATTCGGGAATTGGTGACGGTTGCCACCGACGCTGCGCGCGCGGAGCCCGTATCACCCTCGGGCGGCTCCCCGCGTTGGCAGGCGGTAACTGCAACCAAGGCTGCGTACTGCGTGCTGCGTACAAGAACGGCTCCGACGCCGTTAGTACGTAGTACGCAGTACGGAGTACGCAGTCGTCGGCCGGCTCTCATCTGCTCTCCGGGACGAGGTAGTCATGCGCCGCGATGACGCGCCACCGGCCGTCGCGGTTCAGCCACGTATCGGTGTATCGGAAGCGACGATTGAACGGCCCGCTCGCGCCGCGCCCCCGCATCACCAGCCAGCCCGTGACGACAGCGGTGGTCCCATGCACGTAGGCTCGCATGTCCTCGTTCCCTGCCGACTCCACGGTATCGGGCCCGGACACGACCGAACGGATCAGCTCCTCCTTCGTCATCACCTGGTCGTTCTCGGTGTAGACGAACTGCGGTGCGAGCAACCGGTCGAACGTCGCGCCGTCTCGTCGCACGAGGGCTCGCGTCCAATCCTCCTCGAGCGCGAAGAGCGTCCGCTCGATCGCCGTCCCCGCCATTGCGGGCTCCTTCCCTCGCCTCGCGATCGGCTCCTGGGCGTCGACGGTCGACCCAGGCATTCCTACCGCGACAGCGACGAAGGCAGTCCGCATCACCACCTGAAACGCCCGGATGACGCCACTCACGATGAACCTCCGGAAGAGCACG
>DATLOH010000042.1:0-2672 GCA_035536375.1 Acidimicrobiales bacterium | reverse complement strand
CACCTTCTCGATGTTGAGGTCGAATGCGCCGGCCGCAGACCCCGAAGTCACGACACGATTCTGCCCACCGCGCCTGCACCTCGGAAACGGCCGCCGTTGGTGCAAGATAGAGGGACATATCCGCGCCCTTGGGGGGCACCTGGTGCGAACGGACGCCCGATGGGCCGACTGAACAAGAAGCAGGCGGGACTCGCAGCCCTGGCCGTCGTCGGCATCGTCGCGGGCGCCCTGGTGACCACCACCGGTGGAAGCGACAACCCGTCATCGGTCGAGGCGATCGCCGGCCCCCGGCGCGGCGTCGATCCAGGCGTGATCGACGTCGGGCCTGCCGACGTCGTCAACGGCGACCCTGCCTCGCCACGAGTCGACGCGCGTCGTCCATCGACGGCCGGCGCTCCGAAGGCGCTCACCCCCGGACCCTCCGCCCCGGCCGGCCCACGCCCGGATCCCGCACTCGTGCCCGACGGATACCGGATCGGGTACCGCTACACGGATCCCGACTCGCCGAGTTCTGTAGTGGTGAGCCGGTTCGACTTCACCGATGAGCGCACGCTGTTCACGGCTCCCCCGGGCGCGAACTACACGGCGGCCGAGTGGTCACCGACGCGGGATCGGGTGCTGATCGGGTACTGCATCGGGCAGAGCCCGTGCTCGATCCGCACGGTCACTCTCGACGGAGTGGCCAGCAGCGTGCTCGACACCGGCCGCCAGCCGACGTGGTCTCCGGACGGACGGTGGATCCTCGAGACCAAGCCCGACGGCGATCGCAACGAGTTGTGGGTCGTCCCGAGCACTGGGGGCACCCCGATACAAGTAGGCAACGTCGGCAGCGGAGCGTGCTGCGGTGCCGACGCACGCTGGTCGCCCGACTCGAGTCGCATCGCCTACACCGACCCCGACCGTGGCGGCGTGCGGGTTGTGAACCGAGACGGTTCAGGAACCCAGAACCTGCGCGACCCGAAAGATCTCCTCAACACCGTCAGCGGCTACACGTTCGCATGGTCTCCGAGCGGCGACCGTTTGATGGTCGAGCGGCTCGTCCGGAAGTCGGGCGACGAACCGGCGACGGCGCGGCCGCTTCTCGCGGTGATCGACCTCAAGAGCACCCGCTGGCACGAGCTCGGCGAGTGGCATGGCCTCGAGTGGGCGCCCACAGGCGACGCACTCATCGTGCAGCGCCCCAAGGCAGTCGCTACCGACCGCAGCTGCGGGTCTCCGCGCGAGATCGGCGCGCTGGCGCTGGAGGACGGAACCCTGCGCAGCTTCGGCGACGGATGCTCGGCGAAGCTGTCACCGGACCGTCGCTTCGTTGCCGTCGCCGACCTCACCCGCGCCAAGGTGTTCGAGCTCGCCGATCCAGGGGCGAACCCCCGCACCGTGTACGAGTCCGACGGCGGGTTCCGCTCCCGCGGGAACCAGCTTCTCTGCTGTTCGTGGACACCCGGCAGTGACGCGCTGGTCCTCACCGATGCAGAGGTGGTCGTCGTCCGCATCGACGGCCGCGCCCGGTGGGAGTACCGCCGAGGCTGACGGTGGCGGAGGTTCCTGACGCCGGCGGTACCGTGGCCGCTTGCCTCGCAACCCCACCCGACGTGAATTTCTCGCGACCGCTGCTGGCGCCGCCGTCATCGTCGTCGCGCCGTCCTTCGGTCACCGTGCAACCGCAAGCACCCTGCCGTTCCTTCATGGCGTCGCGTCGGGTGATCCCCTCTCCGACCGCGTCGTCATTTGGACCCGGCTGACCCCGACAGCGGACGCCGTACCGGGTTCTGGGCGCGGCGCGCCTGTCACCGTCACCTGGCAGGTCGCGAGGGACGAAGCGTTCACCGACGTGATCGCGCACGGCACAACCGTCGCTGACGCACGGTCGGACCACACGGTGCAGGTCGACGTAACTGGCCTCGACGCCGATGCCTACCACTGGTACCGGTTCACGGCCCTCGGCGCGACCTCACCGGTTGGCCGAACGCGTACGACGGCCGCGCCGACCACGACACTCGACTCGTTGCGACTCGGCATCGTCACGTGTGCGGAGTTCGAGTTCGGTCGATTTGGCGTGTACCGGTTGCTCGCCGAGCGCGACGACATCGACGCCGTGATCCACCTCGGCGATTACGTGTACGAGTTCGGCCGCAGCTATGGCCCTCTGTCGTCGCCCGGCGAGCGCTTAGGGCGACGCCACGAACCGCCGCACGAGTGCTTGACCTTGAGCGACTATCGGATGCGGTACGGCCAGCACCGACGCGATTCCGAACTTCAGGCAATGCACGCTGCGCATCCCGTCATTGCGATGTACGACGATCACGAGGTCGCGAACGACACGTGGCGCGAAGGCGCCGAGAACCACAGCGCAGAAGAAGGCAGCTTCGCCAATCGCGCCCGCGCCGGCCACCAGGCATGGCGCGAGTGGCTCCCGCTTCGCCTTCCCGATCCGGCGGCACCCGAGAAGGTCGAGCGCACGTTTCAGTTCGGAAACCTCGCGCAACTATGGATGCTCGACGAACGCCGCTACCGCGACGAGCCGCCGGCAAGTGCCGTGGTCGGTTACGGCTCCGTCGACCCTGCGATCGACGACCCGTCGCGCACCATGCTCGGCGCCCCGCAACGCGAGTGGCTCACGAACGGGCTCCGCACGAGCGCGGCGACATGGAAGGTGCTCGGAAACCCGGTGA